>JAJXYU010000075.1 GCA_021780395.1 Pseudomonadota bacterium | reverse complement strand
GTCCGTTCGTATTGCGACTCGACCACGTATTGCCGCCGGCCGACGTCGTTCGCCCTTTGCCGCAGGGTCCGTTCGCGAACAAGCGTTGGGCGATCGAATTCGACTACCGCTCGGATTTCCTCGCGTACCAGTACAGCGAAGTGATTCTGGACGCGATCGCCCGATACGTGCGCGCGAGCCATCCGATCGAGGTGCGCGTCGAGGGTTACGCGGCCACACGTCCCTACGTCGTGTCCGGGATGCGGCTCGTCGAGCCCCCGCAGCTCGCCGAGGATCGCGCCGACAGGGTCGCCCGTGCGCTGCGCAGACTCGGCGTGGATCGCAAGATCATGCGGGTTCGATCGTCCGTGAACCCACGTCCCGCCGCAATCGACGACGGCCTGGCGCAACCCTCGTTGCGCCGCGTGACGATTCGGGTCGAACTCGCGCGCAATCGCCCCGAACGGTGACCGCGCGCCGCGCGGGATCCGCCCCCTTCCCCGCCCGGCTAGCCGATCGCGGCCGGTTCGATCCGAACGGGGACCGACAACGCGCCGATCTCCGGAAATCGCGTCGGCCGGGGTTCGCCGCGCAACTCGATGCGCCGGGTTCTACGCAGCAACTCCTGAAGGGAGACCAGGAGTTCGAGCCGCGCGAGGCCTGCGCCGACGCAGTTGTGAGGCCCGCGTCCGAACGCCAGTGATTCGCCGATGTTCGGTCGATCGGCGATGAACTGGTCGGGTTCGGGAAAAACCTCCTCGTCCCGACACGCCGACGCGAACATGACCGCGATCGGCTCGCCCGGCTCGATGTGTCGTCCGCGCACGTCGATCGGACAGGTCGCGGTGCGGGCAAACCCCCGATACGGCATGTACAGGCGCAGGAATTCTTCGAGGGCCGCCGGGAGCCGTTGCGGGTTCGCCCGCAGCTCGGCCTGAAGTGACTGGTCCCGCGCGAGATGCACGGTGATGCTGCCGATGACGACGGTCGGGGCGATGATGCCGACGACCAACACCTGCCGCACCATGCCCAAGATCATCTCCTCCGGCAACGACCGTCCATCGCCATCGGTCGCAAGCAGCAGTGCGCTCACCGGATCGGTCTCGGGATTCTGCGGAGATTCGCGCCGGTCCACGATCAGCGCCCGCGCGATCTCGTAGAGCTGCAGGCTCGTCTCGCGAACGGCGGCATCGTCGGCCGACTGCACGGCGACGTTGAACGCCCGTCCCACCCTCGCGAGCTCGCGCGCGTCGTCCAGCGGAAGGTTCATCCACGCGGCGAACACCCGGATCGTCACGTGACTCGCGAAATCGCCGCAGATTTCCGGCTCCGGAATCTGCAGCAGGCGGTCGATCAGCTCGGTCACGATCGCGCGGATCGGCGTTTCGAAACGCGCAACCCGCTCCGCGCTCAACAGCGGATTGAGCGCCCTGCGGTACGCCGTATGCTCCGGCGGATCGAGATGCAGCGGCGGGCGTCGTCCGGTGTAGGCGAGCTTGGGGACCACGTTCTGCACCGAGGTGATATAGGTGCGATAGTCGGTCGCGGCACGGATGACGTCGTCGTATTTCGTGAAGGCCCAGAATCCATTCCAGGCGTCGGATCGTGCGACCGGACAGCGGGTCCGAAGATCCGCATAGAGCCGGTACGGACTGTCGAAGGTCTCTGGAGCGAGCGGATCGAAATCCGCCGGCGGCAGAGGCATGCTGCGCTGGCTCATCCACGGCTCCGCGGTCGATCGGCCCCCGCGATGACGGGGGTCGTTTCGCTCTCACGATAGCGCACGATGCAACCGCTTACAATTCGCATCCATCGATGGCGGCGGCGTCCTACCTGGATTCCATGTCGCCGGGATGAGCAGGCCGGTCACCGCGCTTCAACAGTAGAGCCAGGACGCCGGAAAGAACGAGGATCACGCTCATCATCATCGTCGGCGCGACGAAATTTCCATTGTCTTCCCGCAGGACTCCGATCAGATGCGGCATCACCAGACCGCCCGAGCTGCCGAAGATGTTGATCGCCACCACCGCGACCGCCAATCTCGCCGGCGACAGGAGTGCCGCCGGCACCGCCCAGAACGCGCCTTGAGCCGCCCCGAGACCGAGGCCCACCGCCAGCAGCCCGAGCAAGCCGAGGGCGCCCGCTCCGGCGCTCCACGCCACCAGCAGTGACACGCCCGCCAGGAAGGCCGGGAGAGCGACGTGCCAGTGGCGTTCGCCGGTCTTGTCCGAATGGCGCGCGTTGTAATAGATGCCCGCCATGACCCCGGCCCAGGGCAGCGCGTTGACGAATCCGATCTCGAGCGCACCGCTCTTCGTCAGTTGCTGCACGATCTGTGGCAGCCAGAACATGATGCCGTAGGCACCCGCCAGCAATCCGAACCACAGCAGCGCGGCTCCCCATACCTGCGGTGTGCGCAATACGCTCCAGTCGTTACGCGGTCGCGTCCGGCTTGCCAGAAGCGCGTTCTCGGTCAGCCAGCGGCGCTCGCCCGGCGTAAGCCAGCGGGCGTCCTCGGGTCGGTCGGGAAAATAGAACCAGGCGATCATGCCGAGCAACAAGGCGGGCAGGGCTTCGATCATCAACATCCAGCGCCACGCGCCGAATGCGCTGTGCACGGCTATGTGCAGCAGCCAGCCCGAGAGCGGGCTGCCGATGACGATCGCGAGCGGAATCGCGAGCATCGGCACCGCGAACGTCGACGCCCTTTCGCGCCGTGTCGTGAACTGGCTGAGATACAGCACGATTCCCGGGGCGAGCCCCGATTCGGCGAACCCGACGATGACGCGCAGCACGTCGAACTGAAGCGGGGTGCGCACGAATGCGGTGCCGGCCGAACAAACTCCCCAACAGAGCGCACAGGAGCCGATCCACCGCCGCATGCCGATCCGTTGCAGCAGCAGCACGCTCGGGTACTGCCCCGCAAGGAAGCCAACGAACACGATACCGGCGCCGAATCCGTACTGCCCGGGCGTCAACCCGAGTTCGCTGTTCATATGGAGCGCGGCAAAGCTGATGTTGACTCGATCGAGTGCGCTCAGCAACATGAAGGCGATCGCCGGCAGGCCCAATCGCCATTGAACCTTCGCGCGCAGGCGATCCTCGTCGATGCTCATGAATCGGGTCCTCGGATGGGCCTGCCTCGAATCTTCGCCGAACCGCGTGGGCGTGCGGTCATCGTCCCGGCCAAATCCGGCGGTGAACTCGCGCGCACGACGAGTTCGAAGCCGACGTCGACGATCTTTTCCCGCACCCGCTCGCCTTGCGCGCGCTTCATGAGCAACGACGCCGCATGCGCACCGATCGCATTACCGTCGATCTTGACGGTGGTGAGCGCTGGATCGAGCTCCGCGGCGAAATCGAGGTCGCCGAAACCGATGACGGCGACGTCCTCCGGGATGCGGAGTCGCTTCCTGCGCAATTCATCCATCGCGCCATGGGCCGCCCAATCGGAGGAACACAGCACGAGGTTCGGGCGGGTGGTCGCGTTGACATGCTCCGCCACCGCCAGGCGTCCGTGGCCGTAGGTGGTCGGACCCGGAAAGCTCGCGACCGTGGGCAGCGGGATGCCGTTGTTCCGCAGCACCTTGGCGAATCCCGCGCGCCGCGCCAGAGCGCGTGGACCGCCGGCCGATACGATCAAGATCCGTCGTCTGCCGGTTTTGACCACGTACCGGCCCACCGCGCGGCCCACCGCCTCGTGCGAGAATCCGACAACCATGTCGATCGGGTCCGCCGGAAGATCCCAGGTCTCGATCGTCGGAATTCCCGAGACCTCGAGGCGGGCGCGAATCGCGGGGTCGGGCACGGCCCCGGTCAGGATGATCCCGTCGGGACGGTGGCCCATGATCGACATGAGCTGGCGCTTGAAGTGCTCGTCATTCACGCCGCTCAGCGCGAGAACCACGCCGAACCCGTGCAGAGCCAGGGAATCGGACAAGCCCTGTACGGTGCTGGCAAATATCGAGTTCGACAAGGTCGGAATG
>JAJXYU010000053.1 GCA_021780395.1 Pseudomonadota bacterium | reverse complement strand
ATCGAACTCGTCGACCTGTGGCAGCGGCCGGTGCACCTCGAGCTGTGGGTGAAGGTGAAGGAGAACTGGGCCGACAGCGAGGCGGCGCTGAAGCAATTCGGCTACGAGCACACGTGAAGGAGGCACGCCGCGTCTGGCTGACGCCGGCCTACGTGCTGCACCATCTGCCCTACCGCGAGACCAGCCGGATCGTCGAGGCGTTCACCGCCGAGCACGGCCGGCTGTCGCTGTTCGCGCGCGGCGTCGCGGGGCCGAAGGCGCGGCTCGCCCCGCTCCTGCGGCCCTTTCAGCCGCTGTTGCTGTCGTGGTCGGGTCGGGGCGAGGCCTGCCGCCTGGTCGATGCCGAGATCGACGGCCCGGCGCCGATGCTGCCGTCGCGGCGGCTGATGAGCGGTTTCTACCTGAACGAGCTGCTGCTGAAGCTCACCGTGCGCGGCGATCCCTGCCCCGGGATCTACGCGGCCTACGCCGAGGCGCTGCGCGCGCTCGCCGGGGACGGCGAGGAGGCGGCGAGCCTGCGCCGCTTCGAGAAGCGTCTCCTCATGGAACTCGGATATGGGTTACAGTTGACGCGCACCGGCGAGGGCCGGCCGATCGAACCCGCGATGACCTACCGATTCCAGCCCGACAAAGGTCCCGAGGCCTGCGTCGCCGACGCACCCGGCGCGGTCTACGGACGTTCGCTCGCGGATCTCGCGGACGACCTGTTCGAGGACCCGCGGAGTCTGCGTGACGCGAAGCGCGTGCTGCGCGCCGCGCTCGACGCCTGCCTCGACGGCCGTGCGCTCGCGACGCGCCGGATCATGGCGGGACTGCGCCCGCGGGAGCGCGGATGAGCGTCGCCGCCGGGATCGCGCTCGGCGTGAACATCGATCACGTCGCGACACTGCGCCAGGCGCGCCGCGCGCGCTATCCGGATCCGCTGACCGCGGCGCTGCTCGCCGAGCAGGCGGGCGCGGACGCGATCACGCTGCACCTGCGCGAGGACCGCCGCCACATCCAGGACCGCGACGTCGCCAGCTTGCGCGAGGCGCTGCAGACGCGGATGAACCTCGAGATGGCGGTCACCGACGAGATGGTGCGTCACGCGTGCGCGACGCGGCCGCAGGACGCCTGCCTGGTGCCGGAGTCGCGTCAGGAGATCACGACCGAAGGCGGGCTCGACGTGCGCGGGCTCGCCGACCGGGTCGGCGCGGCCTGCGGCACGCTCGCGGCGGCCGGGGTGCGGGTCGCGCTGTTCATCGATCCGGACGGCGCGCAGATCGAGGCGGCGCGGCGCGTCGGCGCGCCGGTCGTCGAACTGCACACCGGCGCGTACGCGGAAAGCTCGGGGCTGGCGCAGGCACGCGAGCTCGAGCGGCTGCGCGCCGCGGCGCGCGCGGCGGCGGCGATCGGGCTCGAGGTGCACGCGGGGCACGGCCTGCACTACCACAACGTCGCGCCGGTCGCGGCGATTCCCGAGATCGTCGAGCTCAACATCGGCCACGCGATCATCGCGCGCGCGGTGTTCGACGGCCTCGCGAACGCGGTGCGCGAGATGAAGGCGCTGATGACCGCCGCGCGGCAGTGAGCACGCTGGTCTTCGACATCGAGACGGTGCCGGACACGGATCTTGGCCGGCGTTTGTACGGGCTCCACGACCTCACCGACGCCGAGGTCGCCGCGGTGATGTTCCGCAAGCGGCGCGAGCAGACCGGCACCGACTTCCTCTCGCACGAACAGCACCGGATCGTCGCGATCTCGGTCGCGATGCGCTCGCGCGACACCTTGAAGCTGTGGAGCCTCGGCGACGAGGACGCTCCGGAGAAGGTGCTGATCGAGCGCTTCTTCGACGGGATCGAGCGCTACACGCCGGATCTCGTGTCCTGGAACGGCTCGGGCTTCGACCTGCCGGTGCTGCACTACCGGAGCCTGCTCCACGGCGTGAACGCGGCGCGCTACTGGGAGCTCGGCGAGGCCGACGCGAGCTTCCGGTTCCGCAACTACCTGAGCCGCTATCACTGGCGGCACATGGACCTGATGGACATCCTGTCGGGGTTCCAGCCGCGCGGCCGCGTCGCTCTGAACGACACCGCGGTGCTGCTCGGCTTCCCGGGCAAGCTCGGGATGCACGGCGACGAGGTCTGGGAGGCGTACCGGCGCGGCGAGATCGCCGGGATCCGCGCGTACTGCGAGACCGACGTGCTGAACACCTACCTGATCTTCCTGCGCTTCGAGTGGGTCCGCGGCAAGCTCGACGCGACCGAGCACGCCGCCGAGATCGCGCGGGTGCGCCGCTTCCTCGCGGAGTCCGAGGCCGCGCACTGGCGCGAGTTCGCGGCCGCATGGCCGGGCTGACCCGCGGCGCGCGGCACGAGGTGGCGGTCGGCGCGCTCGCGCACGACGGTCGCGGCGTCGCGCGGATCGACGGCAAGGCGGTGTTCGTCGCCGGCGCGCTGCCCGGCGAGCGCGTCGAGGTCGAGATCACCCGGCGGCGCCGCCATCTCGACGAGGCGCGGCTGGTCGCGGTGCTCGATGCCTCGCCGGACCGGGTCGAGCCGCGTTGCGCGCATTTCGGCGTCTGTGGCGGCTGCTCGCTGCAGCATCTCGCGGACGGGGCGCAGCTCGCGGCGAAGCAGGCGCAGCTCCTCGACGACCTCGAGCGCATCGGCCGGGTGCGGCCGGCGACGGTGCTCGCGCCGCTCCGCGGCCCGCCGTTCGGCTATCGCCGGCGCGCGCGGCTCGGGATCCGCTACGTGCGCAAGAAGGGCCGGGTGCTCGCGGGGTTTCGCGAGCGCGACGCGCCGTACCTCGCGGACCTCGCGCGCTGCGAGGTGCTGGTGGGCGCGTTCGCGACGCTCCCCCGGGACCTCGCGGCGCTCGTCGAGGGCCTGTCGATCCGCGAGCGCGTGCCGCAGGTCGAGCTCGCGGTCGCGGACGCCGCAGCGGCGCTCGTGTTCCGGGTGATGGATCCGCCGAGCGAGACGGACCTCGGGCAGCTCGCCGATTTCGGCCGCCGCGTCGGCGCGGCGGTGTACCTGCAGCCGGGCGGACTCGACTCGGTCCGGCCGCTCGGGGAGGCGCCGCCCTTGTCCTACGCGGTCGACGGCGGCGCGGTGCGGATCGAGTTCGCGCCGGTCGACTTCGTGCAGGTGAACGCGGCGCTCAACGAGGCGATGGTGGCCGCGGCGCTCGCGGCGCTCGACCCCGGCCCGGCGGACCGGGTGCTCGACCTGTTCTGCGGGCTCGGCAACTTCACGCTGCCGCTCGCGCGCCGCGTGGCCGAGGTCACCGGCGTCGAGGGCGATCCTAAGCTGGTCGAGCGCGCGCGGCACAACGCGCGCCGCAACGGGATCGACAACGCGCGCTTCCACGTCGCGAACCTGTTCGAACCGGCCACGTTCGGCGACTGGGCCGTTCTGCGGCCCGACCTCGTGCTGCTCGACCCGCCGCGCGCCGGCGCGCGCGAGGTCGCGCTGGCGCTCGCCGATTGGCGTCCGCGCCGCGTCGTGTATATTTCCTGTCATCCGGGCAGCTTGGCGCGCGACGCAGGGATTTTGGTCGGCGCCGGCGCGTACGAGCTCGCGGCGGCGGGGGTCATGGACATGTTTCCGCAGACGACGCACGTCGAGGCGATCGCGGTCTTCGAGCGGCGCCGATGAGCCTCGGCCCCTTGATGGTCGACCTCGCCGGGACCGAGCTCTCGGCCGACGACCGCGAGGTGCTCGCGCATCCGCTCGTCGGCAGCGTGATCCTGTTCGCGCGCAACTACCGCGACCGCGAGCAGCTGCTCGCGCTGACCGGGGCGATCAAGTCGCTGCGCAGCCCATCGCTCCTGATCGGCGTCGATCACGAGGGCGGCCGCGTGCAGCGCTTCCGCGCGGGGTTCACGCGGCTGCCGCCGGCGCGGGCGCTCGGCCGCGGCTACGACCAGGATCGACGCGCGGCGCTCGCGCTCGCGCAGACCGCGGGCTGGCTGATGGCCGCG
>JAJXYU010000061.1 GCA_021780395.1 Pseudomonadota bacterium | reverse complement strand
GGCTCCCGGGCGGCGCGGTCGCCACCCGGCAAGGGCAGGGTCGCAAGGTGCCCCAGCCGCCGGCAGCTCGTGCCGGTCACCTCGAGCAGCTCGCCGCCCCAGGCACCGCCATCCGGACCGAGACCGATCCCGTCGAGCGCGAGCCCGAGGAGCGGCACGGTCCAGCGATGCTCGGCCGCGACCGCGGCGACGTGCGCGTGGTGATGCGCGACCGCGACCGTGGATACGCCGCGCTCTGCCGCGAATCGCCACGCGAGGCGCGTCGACGGGAAGTCCGGGTGCAGGTCGTGCGCGATCCGCCGTGGTTCCACCTCGAGCAGCGCGCACAGGTGCCGCGCACAGTCCTCGAGGAACGTGATCGTCGCGGCGTCGTCGAGATCGCCGACGTGCTGCGACAGGAACGCCTCGTCGTCGCGGGTCACGCACACCGTGGCCTTCATCCCGGCGCCGAATGCGAGCACCGGCGGTCCGGCCGCGGGCAGGCGGATCGCCGCGGGGGTGTAACCGCGGGCACGGCGCAGGAAGCGGGGCGCACCACCGCCGACGCGCACCGAGTCGTCGCAACGCACCGCGATCGCCCGGTCGTGCTGCAAGTACGCATCGGCGATTCCGGCGAGCCGACGCAGCGCCTCCTCATCGCCGATCACCAGCGGTTCGCCGCCGGGGTTCGCGCTGGTCATGACCCAGGCGTCGCGCGACGGCGCGGCGAGCCACGCGGTTCCCGCCGGGCGTCCGGCTGCCTCGTGGAACAGCAGCCAGTGGATCGGCGTGGTCGGCAGCATCACGCCGACGTGATCCAGACCGTCGGCGATTCCCGCGAGCGCGGCGTCCGCGCCCGGATCCTTCGGCAGCAGCACGATCGGCCGCTGCGCCGATTCCAGGTCGCGCGCGGCCGCGGCGTTCGCGTGCGCAATCCCGCCGAGCGAGGCGCAATTCGCGACCATCACCGCGAACGGCTTGGCTTCGCGCGCCTTGCGCTCGCGAAGCGCGGCGACGGTGCGCGGGTTGCGCGCATCGCAGACGAGGTGATAGCCGCCGAGACCCTTGATCGCGATGATCTCGCCGGCGCGCAGGCGCTGCAGGGTCCGCGCGATCGGATCGGCGCCGCGTTCCCCGCCATCGGCGAGGGACGCGGCGATCGCGAGGCCGTCTCGGTCGAGCAGCCGCAGGCGTGGGCCGCAATCCGGACAGGCGATCGGCTCGGCGTGGAAGCGGCGATCGGTCGGATCGCGGTACTCGCGCGCGCAGTCCGCGCACATCGCGAACGGCGCCATGCTGGTGCGCTCGCGATCGTACGGCAAGCCGGTCGCGATCGTGTAGCGCGGCCCGCACTGCGTGCAGGTGATGAACGGGTGACGCCAGCGCCGGTTGCGCGGATCGAACAGCTCCTCGAGGCAGGCCGGGCAGGTCGCGGTGTCCGGGCCGATCGCGGTGGCGCAGCTCGACGCGATGCTGGCCGCGATCGCGAAGCCCGCGTGGCCCGTCGGGGGCACCTCGTGGGCGGTGATCGAATCGACCCGCGCGAGCGGCGGTGCATCGCGCGCGAGCCGCGCGATCAGCGCGTCCAGCCGCGGAGCCGGACCCTCGGCGGTGATCTCGACACCCGCGGAGTCGTTGCGGACCCACCCGCACAGGTCAAGGTCGTGCGCGAGGCGCCACACGAACGGACGGAACCCGACGCCCTGCACGACGCCGCGGACGCGGATGTGCCTCGCGCCGCTCACTGCGCCGCAGCGACGCGCGGTGTCCGACCGCGCTCGATCCACTCGAGCCACGCGTCGATGCCGACCCCCGACTTCGCCGAGGTCAGGATCGCGGGCAGTCCGGGGTTCACCCGGCGCGCGCATTGCAACGCGAAGTCGACGTCGAAGTCGACGTAGGGGATCAGATCGGCCTTGTTCAGCAGCAGGAGCGACGCGACCCGGAACATCTCCGGGTACTTCAGCGGCTTGTCCTCGCCTTCGGTCACGGACAGGACGACGACCTTCGCCGCCTCGCCGAGGTCGAATGCGGCCGGACAGACCAGATTGCCGACGTTCTCGATGAACAACACGCTCCCCGCCGCGGGCGCGAGCGTCGCGAACGCGCGGCCGACCGCCTGCGCTTCGAGGTGACACCCCTTGCCGGTGTTGATCTGCGTCGCCGGTGCGCCGGTTGCGCGAATCCGCTCGGCATCGCGAGCGGTTTCCTGGTCGCCTTCGATCACCGCGGCCGGCCGGGTCCCGCGAAGCGCCTCGATCGTGCGCACCAGGAGCGAGGTCTTGCCGGATCCCGGGCTCGACATCAGGTTGATCGCCTGGATCGCGCGGGCCGCGAACGCATGCCGATTGGCCGCCGCGTGGCGCGCGTTCTTCTCGAGGACGTCGATCTCCAGCGAAATCAGCCGCATGTCCCGTCCCAGCGGCGCCGGCGCGGACCAGGGAGCGAGCGGGTTCGCCGCGTGCGGGTGCCCATGCCCGTGCCCGTGATCCGCGTGTCCGTGCCCGGGATCCTCGTGTCCGCCGCCGCAACCGCAGGTCGTGCACATGGTCGTCACTCCACCTCGAGTTCCTTGATCCGCATCTGCGTGCCGCCGGTCACCTGGACCCGCCCGCCGCCGCAGCGCGGGCAGGGATCGAGCGGTCGAGAGATCAGTATTTCATGGCTGCAATCGAGACACCAAGCACGCCCCTCGGCCGCGACGATCTCGAGCCGTGCGCCCTCGGCGCAACCGCCGCGCATCGCCGCATCGAAGCAGAACTCGAGCGCGTCGGGTTCGACCGCGGCGAGCCGACCGATCTCGAGGGTCACCGTGCGGACCCGCTGAAAGCGCTCCCGCCTCGCCGCCTCCTCGATCAGTTCGGCGATGCTCTGGCAAAGGCTCATCTCGTGCATCGCGCGGTCCGTCAGCGCAGGAAGTCGGGCAGGGTGGGCTCGCGTCCGACCAGGTCGGGAAAGGCCTCATCGAACGCGACCGGGTCGCCGCGCAGCGCGGCCTCCAACGCGCCGAGCGCGCGGTCGATCTCGGCGGCCCGCTCGGGATCGATGATCTCGCGGGCGGTGCGCTGGAACGTGAGGACCCACGCCTGCGCGTCGACCGGCCCCACCAGCGCGAGGTCGATGTCGGCGACGACCCCGTGGCGATCCACGCACCGGGCGATCCCGGTGCCGGCGCACAGGACCCGCATTGGGATCGCGAGGCACATTCGCCCTTACCTTGTTCCACCCCGTCAGGCGTACACGCTACCTGAGCCGGTGCCGGATCCGAGACTGTGGTTTTCCCTTATCCGCCTGCGTGATCGCGCAGCGGCGATGGCCCCGCCGGTGTCACCGCCGGCGCGTCCACGCGTTCGTTGCGGTGCGATCCGCCGGACCGTACACTCGGGCAAAACGCGTGGGCCGGGATCGCAGGCCACGTTCGTCGGCACCGGGGGGCTGCAATGATCGATCATGGACATTTCGTCGAAGGCCGCGGGCGCGTGCGCCGAACCCTGACACCGGCGCTCCTCGCGATCGCGACGCTCGCCGGCATGGTCGGCGCGCGCGCCGACGTCCCGAAGACGCCGGCGGCGGCTCTGGCGGCCGAGCAGGCGGACCGCATGCCACCGACCTCGTTCTATTCGATCTCCCGGCTGCCACCCGGGGCCGCGGGCGAGCTGATCCGATCCCAGGTGGTCACGGATTACTCGCTGCCGAAGGGTGTTCGCGCAGTCCGCATCCTCTACCACTCGCGCAACGCGACCGGGGGGGACGTCGCCGCGTCGGGCGTGGTGCTGATTCCGGCGGGCCAGGCGCCGGCGGGCGGTTGGCCGGTGATCGCCTGGGCGCACGGGACCAGCGGCGTGGCGCGGATCTGCGCGCCGTCGATGATGAAGGACGTGTATTACGGGACCGAGGGCTTGTTCCCGATGGTCGAGGCGGGCTTCGCGGTGATCGCCCCTGATTACGCCGGCCTCGGGACCGCGAGCGCGCATCAATACCTCGATCCCACGCCGC
>JAJXYU010000055.1 GCA_021780395.1 Pseudomonadota bacterium | reverse complement strand
TGCACGGTCGAAGGCCGCCTCGATCTGCGCCGGATCGGTCACGTCCGCAGCGACCGCGAGCGTGCCCGCGCCGACGCGTTCCGCGGCCGCTTCGAGGCGTCCGCGGTCGCGCCCGAGCAAGGTCACCACGGCGCCTTGCGACGCGAGCGCCTGCGCGATCGCCGCGCCGATTCCGCGGCCGCCGCCGGTCACGAGCGCGTGTCGGCTCGCGAGCGGCGCGCTCATCGGCCCGCTCCGTCGGACGCGGGCGCACCGCCACCCGCCGCGCCGTCGATCGCGTTCTGGCGCTGCCAGCGAGCTTCGAGCGGCGCCTTGCCGGCGCGATAGGGCTTCGGCCAATCGATCTCGGTGAACCCGATGCGCGCGGCCTCGGTGAGCGTCCACGCCGGATTCGCAAGATGCGGTCGGGCGATCGCACACAGGTCCGCGCGGCCCGCCGCGATGATGCTGTTCACGTGATCGGCTTCCGAGATCGCGCCGACCGCGATCGTCGGCACGCGCGCCTCCTGACGGATGCGGTCCGCGAACGGCGTCTGGAACATCCGCCCATAGACGGGGCGCTCGCGCTTGCTGACCTGCCCCGAGGAGCAATCGATCAGATCGGCGCCGGCGTCGCGGAACGCGGCGGCGATCGCGACCGCGTCCGCCGGCGTCGTCCCGCCGTCGACCCAGTCGTGCGCCGAGATCCGCACCGAGATCGGGCGGTCCGACGGCCAGGCGGCGCGCAGCGCCTCGAACACCTCCAGCGGATAGCGCAACCGCGCCGCGAGCGTGCCACCCCAGGCATCACCGCGACGGTTGGTGAGCGGCGAGAGAAAGCTCGACAGCAGATAGCCGTGCGCGCAGTGCAGCTCGAGCCAATCGAAACCCGCGGCGGCCGCCCGACCGGTCGCCACGACGAACTGCTCGATCACCGCGAGCAGGTCGGCTCGCGTCATCGCGCGCGACCACTGGCTCACGCCGTCGAGGTATTGCTGCGCAGACGCGGACAGCAGCGGCCAGTTCGGTTCACCGTCCTCCGGGCGCAGCGGCTGGTCGATGCCGTCCCAGCCGCGCCGGGTCGATCCCTTCGCGCCCGCATGCCCGAGCTGAACCCCGATCTTCGCGTCCGAGTTCCGGTGCACCCAATCGACGATGCGCGCCCAAGCCGCGCCCTGCGCCTCGTCGTAGAGCCCGGGGCACCCCGGCGTGATCCGGCCCTCTGCGCTGACACAGGTCATCTCGGTGATCACCAGACCCGCGCCGCCGGTCGCGCGCGCGCCGAGGTGCACGAGATGGTAGTCGCCGGGGACGCCGTCGACGGCCGAGTACTGCGCCATCGGCGACACGACGACCCGGTTCTTCAGCGTCGTTCCGCGCGCGGTGTACGGGGTGAACATCGGCGGGATCGGCCGTGTGGCCGCCGACCGCGCGACGCCGGCACGGGCGGCGAACCAGCGTTCGTAGCCCTCGAGCCAGGCGGGATCCCGCAGCCGCAGGTTCTCGTGGCTGATCCGCTGGCTGCGCGTGAGCAGCGAATACATCAGTTGTTCCGGCTCGAACTGATCGCAGTAGCGGTCGCCGCAGACCTCGAACCACTCCATCGCGTTCCACGCGGCGTTCTGCAGCCGCGCGACGTCGATCGATCGTGCCGCCTGGTAGCGATCGAGCACCTCGGGGATCCGCGCCGGCTCGTCGCCGAGCTCGCGGAACCGGTCAGTGAGCTCGATCGCGTCCTCCAGCGCGAGTTTCGTCCCCGACCCGATCGCGAAATGCGCGGTGTGGACTGCGTCGCCCATCAACACGACGTGGCTGCGGCCGTTGAAATGCGACCAGCGCTCGCACTTGACGCGCTGGAAATTGAGCCACGCCGATCCGCGCAGGTGGCGCGCGTTCGTCAGCAGCCGGGCGCCGCCGAGGTGCGCGGCGAAGAGCTCCTCGCAGAATTCGACCGACCGCTCCTGGCTCGCCCGGTCGAGGCCGTGCGCCGCCCAGACGGACTCCGGACATTCGACGATGAAGGTGCTGGTAACGGCGTCGAACTGATAGACGTGCGCCTGGAACCAGCCGTGTTCGGTTCGCTCGAACAGGAACGTGAACGCATCGTGCGCACGGCGCGTGCCGAGCCAGAGGTAGCGGTTCGGGCGCGCGACGACGTCCGGCCGGAAATGCTCTGCGTATCGCTCCCGCACGCGCGAGTGGATCCCATCGCTCGCGACGACGAGATCGGCGTCCGGGAACTCGGTGTCGGCGTCTACCTCGCGCTCGAAAACCAGCCGCACGCCGAGTTCCTCGCAGCGCCGCTGCAGGATGTTCAGGAGCTGCTTGCGGCCGATGCCGATGAAGCCGTGCCCGCCGGAACGGATCACCCGACCCTTGAACCGCAACTCGATGTCGTCCCAATGGTTGAACGCCCGCTCGATCGACTCGGCGGTCTCGGGGTCGGCGCGGCGCATGTTCGCAAGCGTCGCGTCCGAGAACACGACCCCCCACCCAAAGGTGTCGTACGGGCGGTTGCGCTCGATCACCGTGACCTCGTGCCGGGGATCGAGCCGCTTCATCAGCAGCCCGAGGTAGAGCCCCGCCGGGCCGCCGCCGATGCAAACCACCTTCATGGGACCGATCTCCGGTTCAGGACCGAGATACTTTAATCCTGAAGCTTTAGATGTCAAGTATCCGCGCACAGCCCCCGCCTTGCCGGCGCCCGCCGGCGCGTGCATGCTGAACTCCCCCGCGACGACGGCGCAGCCTGCGTCGCCGCCGCGGCCTGGACGGGAGGGAGACGCGCGATGGCGGCTTTTCAACGCGAGGTCTTGGTGCGGTTCGGGCACTGCGACGCGGCCGGCTGGGTGTTCTATCCCCGCTACTTCGAGATGATCAGCGATTTCGTCGAAGACTGGTTCGAGGAAGGGCTCGAGGCCAGTGCCCCGGGGCTCTTTCACCACAAGCAGCTGCTGACGCCCTCGGTCCACTTCACGGTGGACTTTCCCCGCCCGACGAAATATGGCGACCGCCTGACGTTCAAGCTCTGGGCGACGAAAGTCGGCCGCAGTTCCTGCGAGGTCCGCATCGAGGCGTCGTTCCACGGCGAGCTGCGGATGCAGGTGCGCCAGGTGCTGGTGTTCATCCGCGCGAACGACGGACGGCCGGTGCCGATCCCGCCGGAGATCGTCGGACGCATGAAGCGGTTCATGCTCGAGCCAACGGAGCTCGCCCCGCTCTCGCCGCCCGGTGCGCACAAGAAGAGGCGCGGCTGACGGTAAACGCTCGGGCCGTCGCCTGCGCTCCGGCCCGAGCCGGAGTCGCTCAGATCACGTTCAACTCGCGCAGCGGTCGATCGTCCAGCCAGCGAGTCACGTCGAGCGCCGACAGATCGAGCGTGCGATAACGACCGAATAGGATGCGCTCGGCGAGGCCTCGCGCGACGATCGGCGCCTGTTGCAGTCCGTGGCCGGAGAACCCGTTGATGAACCACAGCCGCGGCTGATCCGGCAGCGTGCCGAGCAAACCGTTCTGGTCGAAATCGTTCATCTCGTAGTAGCCCGCCCAGGCACCGCGCAGGCGCGCGGACTCGAACGCCGGGATGCGCGTCGCGAGCGCGGGCCACAGCACCGATTCGAACCCGGAATGATCGGGCTCGAGCGGCGCCCCGTCGTCATCCGGCGTCGGCGGATACCCCGCAAGGTAACGCTCACCCTCCGGCCGGATCCAGAATCCGCTCGGATCGATCAGCAGCGGCAGTTCCGTGAGTCGAGCCGGACACTCGATCACGTACACGGTCCGCCGCCGCGCCGAGACCGGCAACTCGATGCCCGCCCAGCGCGCGACGGCTCGCGCCCAGGGCCCGGCGGCGTTCACGATCGCCGCGCTCATGATCACGCGACCGTCCGCGAGCCGGACCCCGTCGAGTTGCGGACCCGATCCGGTGAATCCAACGGCCTCGCCGCGCAGGTAGCGAACCCCTTGCGCGCGCGCCTGGCTCGCGAACGCGGCAAGCA
>JAJXYU010000308.1 GCA_021780395.1 Pseudomonadota bacterium | reverse complement strand
CCCGAGGTGGCGCCGCGCGATCGCCGCGAGCACCTCGGCATGGCGGTCGTCGTCGTTCAGCGCGGGAACCATCGTGAAGTGCTCCCCGCCGTGCGCGAGGAACTCCTCACGGTAGCCGATCGCGATCTCCTCGAGCGTCTCGAGGCAATCGACCGCGAACGACGGCGACACCACCGTGATCCGCCGCACGCCGCGCGCCGCGAGCTCCCGCAGGCGGACGTCGGTGTACGGCTGCAGCCACTCGACCGGCCCGAACCGCGACTGGTACGCCTGCGACCACGCGTCGTCGGCGAGGCCGAGGCGCGCGACGATCGCACGCGTGGTCGCCTCGGCCTGGTCGCGGTACGGATCGCCCGCGGCGACGTAGTCGACCGGGATCCCGTGGTAGGAGAACAGCAGGTGGCCACGCTCGTCGGCCGCACCGCCGTGACGCTCGACCTGCGCGGCGAGCGCGTCGAGGTAGCCCGCGTCGCCGTGGTACCCGTTCACGAAGCGCAACTCCGGCAGCACGCGCCAGCGGCGCAGCACCCGCGTGACCGCGTCGAACACGGATCCCGTGGTCGCCGCACAGTACTGCGGGTAGAGCGGCAGCACGAGCACCCGCCGCGCGTTCTCCCGCGCGAGCGCGCGCAGGCCCTCGGCGAGGCTCGGCTCGCCGTAGGTCATCGCGAGGCGCACGCGCACCCGGTCACCGAGCGGCTGCGCGAGCCGCGCGCCGATCTTCCCGGTCAGGCGGTCCGACAGCACCGCGAGCGGCGAACCCTCCGGCCACCAGATCCGACGGTAGTTGCGCGCGGTGCGCAGCGGCCGGAAGGTCAGCACCGGTCCGAACAGCACCGGCCACCAGATCGCCCGGGCCGTCTCGACGACGCGGCGATCACCGAGGAACTCGCGCAGGTACCGGCGCACCGGCGCCACCGCCGGCGCCGCCGGCGTCCCGAGGTTCACGACCAGCACGCCGATCCGCTCCGGCTCCGCGCTCGTGCGCGGCAGGCCCGCCTCGTAGAAACTCATCGGGGCGCGCGCCCCGCGATCCGCCGGTCCGCCACCCGATCCCTCACGGCGCGCGGGTACCGAGATGCACGAAGCCCGCGACGTGATCCTCGGGCGCGAGACCGACCGCCGCCTTCACCGCGACGTCGTACGCGGCGGGCCCGGTCTTCCACATCGCCGCGTAGCCGAGTGCGTGCGCCGCGAGGATCAGGTTCTCGACCGCGGCCCCGGTCGCGAGGATCTGCTCGATCTCCGGGACCTTCGGCTGATCTCGCCGGACCACGCACGCGGCGAGCAGCAGCGTCGGGGATCGCAGGAACTTCTCGCGCTCCTTCTCGAGCTGCTCCTCGGTCGCCGCCGGGTCGCGGCGTCGCCGCGCGTCCGCGACCGCCTGCGCGAGCGCCTGCCGCGCGGACGCATCGAGCACCCGCAACCGCCACGGCCGCAAGCGGCCGTGATCGGGCGCACGATTCGCCGCGTCGAGCAGCGTGTCGAGTTCCGCTTCGTTCGGGCCCGGTGCGGCGAGGCGCGCCGCGGACCGCCGGGTGGTGATCGCGTCGATGAGTTCCACGGAGTTCAGGGCTCCTCACGTCCGCGTGCGCGGGGCTCGAGGGATGGTGGGACGGCTGGGACTCGAACCCAGGACCAAAGCCTTAAAAGGGCCTTGCTCTACCAACTGAGCTACCGTCCCGGCCGGGCGCGAATCATAGCCGAAGTCCGTCCGCAGAGCACCCGCCGCCCACGCCGCGTCCGCCGCGCGCTCACCGGTAGCGGGTCGGATCCGGCACGCCGGCGTCGCGGAAGCCCCGCGCCCGGATCCGGCAGGCATCGCACTCGCCGCACGCGCGGCCATCGGCGTCGGCGCGATAGCAGGACACGGTGAGCGCGTAGTCGACGCCGAGCGCGAGCCCGCGCCGGATGATCTCGGCCTTTGAGGAATGGATCAGCGGCGCGCGCACCTCGAACGGCGCGCCCTCGACGCCGGCCTTGGTCGCGAGCCTCGCGAGGCGCTCGAACGCCTCGATGAACGCGGGCCGGCAATCCGGATACCCGGAGTAGTCGACCGCGTTCACGCCGAGGTAGAGCGTGCGGGCGCCGACGACCTCGGCGAGCCCGAGCGCGAGCGACAGCAGCACGGTGTTGCGCGCGGGCACGTAGGTCACCGGGATCCCGTCGGTCGGCGCGGTCGGCACCGGAATCGACGGGTCGGTCAGCGCCGATCCGCCGATCGCGCCGAGGTCGACGCCGATCACCCGGTGCTCGCACGCGCCGAGCACGGCCGCGATCCGCACCGCCGCGTCGAGCTCGGCATCGTGGCGCTGACCGTAGCGAACGCTGAGTGCGTGGGATGCGAATCCCTCCGCACGCGCGATCGCGAGCACGGTCGCCGAATCGAGACCGCCGGACAGCAGCACGACCGCGCGCGCACTCATCGGCCGGGCACGTCGCCCCACAGGACCTTGTGGAGCTGCAGCTGGAAGCGCACCGGCAATCGATCCGCGAGGATCCACCCCGCGAGCTCGGCCGGCGCGAGCGTCGCATGGCTCGGCGAGAACAGCACCCGGCAGCGCCCGGCGAGCGCATGCTCGGCGAGGAAGCGGCGGCTCCAGTCGTAGTCCGCGCGCGAGCCGATCACGAACTTCAGCTGGTCGCGCGCGTGCAGGCACGCGAGGTTCTCGAGCCGATTGCGCGCGCTCTCGCCGGAGTCCGGCGTCTTCACGTCGATCACCCGGTCGACGCGCGGGTCGACCGCGGACACGTCGAGCGCGCCGCTCGTCTCGAGCGACACCGCGTAACCCTCGTCGCAGAGCCGCGCGAGCAGCGGCAGGCAATTCGGCTGCGCGAGCGGCTCGCCGCCGGTCACGCAGACGTGCGCGGCACCGGTACCGCGCACGCGCTCGACGATCGCGTCGAGCGCGAGCCAGTCCCCGGCGTGGAACGCGTACGCGGTGTCGCAGTACCGGCAGCGCAATGGACAGCCGGTGAGGCGCACGAACGCGGTCGGATACCCGACCGCGTCCGCCTCGCCCTGCAGCGAGTAGAAGATCTCGTTCACCCGCAGCCGCGCGAGCCGCGGCCGCTCGGACGTTCCGGCGCGCCGCGGCGCCGCAACCCCCGATCCGGTCAACGCGACTCCGCGCGCATCTCGGCGAGACGCTTCGCGGCGAGGCGCGCCGCCGAGGTGCCGGGATACTTCGCGACCACCTCGCCGAGCACGCGCTTCGCCTCCGCCGGGTGCTTCAGCTCGACCTCGCAGTAGCCGACGTTCAGCATCGCGTCGGGCACCTTCGTCGAGGTCGAGTAATCGTCGACCACCGCCTGGAACGCGTGCAGCGCCGGCTCGAACTCGCGATTCACGTAGTACGTCCAGCCGATCCAGTACTGCGCGTTCGGCGCGTAGTCGCTGTTCGGATGGTCGGCGAGGAAGCGCTTGAACGCGGTCGAGGCCTTCGTGTAGTCGCCGCTCTTCAGCTGATCGAACGCCGCCTGGTACGCCGCCTGATCGCCGCCCGCGGCGGACGACGCCGCGCCGCCCGCCGATGCGGACTGATCCGACGCCGCCGACTGCCCCGCGCCCGCGGACTGGTCCGATCCGGCCGACGGCTCGGACGCCGCCGACTGGTCCGACGCCGCCGATCCACCGCCGGTCGCGCTCCCGGCCCCGGTCGGCGACCCCGACTGGTCCGCGGCACCGGCCGCGCCGCCGACCGCGCCCTGCTCGGCCTCGAGCTTCTTCAGCCGCGCATCGAGATCCGCGTACTGCGCGAGGTCGCGCTTGCGCTCCTGGTCGAGTCGATGGCGCAGCTCGTCGATCTCGTTGTGGAGCGTGCGCTGGTCCGCGCGGGTCGCCTCGAGCTGGTTCGACAGGTCGAGGAGGCTGCGGTTGTCGACCACGCGCTCGACGCGCGTGAGCCGCGTCCCGAGATCGGCGAGCTGGAGCTGCACCGGGTCGGGTTGCGGCGGCGAGGTCGCGCAGCCCGCGAGCGCGGCAGCGCCCGCGCAG
>JAJXYU010000357.1 GCA_021780395.1 Pseudomonadota bacterium | reverse complement strand
TGTACGAGGGATCGTGCTCCTCGTCGACGATGATCAATGCGAGCCATGGGAGTGGTGCAAAGACCGCCGAGCGGGTGCCGATCACGATGCGGGCTTCGCCGCTGCGCGCCCGCCGCCAGGCCTCGAGCCGTTCGCCCGCGGCGAGCCCCGAATGCAGGATCGCGGGTGCCGAATCGAACCGATCCTGGAAGCGTTCCACGAGCTGCGGCGTCAGCGAGATCTCCGGCACCAGGACGAGCGCCTGACCTCTTGCGCCGATCAGCGTCGCGATCGCGCGCAGGTAGACCTCGGTCTTGCCGCTGCCGGTCACGCCGTGCAGCAGGTGGACCGCGAACCGTCCCGCCGATTCGACGATCGCGGCCACCGCCAGCCGCTGCGCCTCGCTGAGTTCGATCGGCGACGACCGCAGCCGCGGAGCGGCGCCGGGCGGGACTCCCGCGGGTAACGTCGACCGCGGCCGTTCGCGTATCCAGCCGCGCGTCGCGGCTGCACGCACGATTGCCGCATCGAACACCGCGACGAGCTCGGCGGTCGGGCGGGGACCGTGCGCTTGCAGGTGCGCGAGCAGCGCGCGCTGCTGCGGGGCGCGCCGATCCGACGGCGATCCGGTCTCGGCGAGTCCGAGCGCCGTCGGCTCCCATTCGACCGGGTGCGCTTGCGCGGATCGCCCGGCGCGCAGAGCCACCGGCAGGGCGGCGGCGAACACCTCGCCGATCGGGTGGTGGTAGTAGTCCGCCGCCCAACGTAGCAAGTCGAAGCCGACGGGATCGAACAGCGGTTCGTGATCGATGAGTTCGTACGCACGCCGGAGCTTCGCGCGCGGCACGTCGGATCGATCGGTGACCGCGACGACGACCCCGAGTTTCGTCGAATGGCCGAACGGGATCCGCACGCGAATACCGGGTTGGGGTCGCGGCGGATCGGCAACGCCGGCCGGGGTCGCGGTGACGGGCGGCGGCAGATAGTCGAACACCCGCCGCAACGGCGTGTCGATCGCCACCTGCAGAATCAGTGAGTCGGAGTTTTCCACAATGGCTGTGGATAAGTCTGTGAGCAAACCGGGATCAACGGACGCAAGTGCCCGTTCCTTTTGGGATCCGATGCGTTTGGCCAAAATCCATGCGAAATTGATCTATTTCCAATGAATTCAATGTATTGAATGACCCTTTGTGAGCGCGGTCGAGATGTCTCTCGGAAGTGTTACACGCGCCGTCATCTCCGGTGTGCGTATTCCACTGGTTCGGCCTGCACCGCGGCGTCTGTCAACCCTCGAGCACGCGCCGCGTTTATACCGGGATAGGATAGGGTACGTCGAATCGCGCTGGGGACGGGGCATGACGGTGTTGGGTACGCTGGCCGCGAATTGGACGAGCGCCGAAGATCCGGCCAAGAACATTGAGGGCGCGGTATTGGATCAAGCGAAGCAGCTCGACCGTTTCTTGGTGGATATCGAGCGGCGCGCGTTCCGGATCGCGCAAATCGCGTTACGCGACGTCGACGACGCGCTCGACGCCGTGCAGGACGCGATGATCAAGCTCGCGAGCCGGTACGCGGCTCGACCGCCCGTCGAGTGGCGACCGTTGTTCCACCGGATCCTCGAGAACACGATACGCGACATGCAGAGGCGCCGCGCGATCCGCCGGCGGGTCATGGCCTGGGTTCCGCAGTGGCGGCACGATGCCGAGATCCCCGAGGAAGATCCGGTCGATCTCGCCGCGGATCCGCGCCCGCATGGCGCCGACGACGCGATGCGCGCGCAGGCGTTCGAGCGGCTCGAGGAATCGCTGCACCGGCTCCCGCCCCGGCAGCGCCAGGCGTTCGTATTGAGGAATCTCGAGGGCCTCGATGTCGCCGAGACTGCGGCGGCGATGGCCTGTTCCGAGGGTAGCGTGAAGACTCATTATTCGCGCGCGGTCCACGCGCTGCGCGCGCGGCTCGGCGAGGTGTGGTGATGGCGAACCGTGTTCCGATCGACTGGGAGGCCCGTTGTCGCGCGCTCTACGAGGAGAGCGTCGCGACGCTCGACCTGCGTACGCGTTCGCGATTGACCGAGGCGCGGCATGCGGCGCTTGCCGCGGGCACGGGCGTACGCGCCCGTGTCCGATACACGATCCCCGGATGGTCCTTGACGGTCGCGGGGATCGCGGCCGCGGTGCTGATCGCCGTCGTCCTGTGGGTCGGGACGCCGCTCGGCCGGCCTTCCGCGGGCGCGGGGGGGCAGGCGCCGAAGGCGGCGGATGCGGCGCTGGTCGCGTCGGTGGGAACGGCGGACGATTCGGTCGAGATGATGCGCGAGGACGCGGACTTCTACACTTGGGCCGCCGGGGTCGCCGACTCGGCCGACCAAGGCCAGCCGGACTGAGAGGCCATCGTGCGATGATTTCGCTCCGGCTCATCGCGATCGGGCTGCTGTTGAGCCTCGCGCCCGCCGTGCCGGCGTTCTCGCAGGCCGCCCCGCCCGCGGCGTTCGCCGCGCCGGGCCGTCCCTGGGCCTCGCTGTCGCCGGCGCAGCGGCGGCTGTTGCAGGCGTTCCGCGGCCGTTGGTCGCGGTTACCGCCCGCCCGCCAACGTCTGCTCGCGCGTCGCACCGCATGGTGGTTGCACTTGCCGCCGGCGCGGCGTGCGCTGATCCTGCGTCGCTGGCGGAAGTTCCAGAAACTGCCGCCGGCCGAGCGGCGGCGGATCGGTGCGGCCTACCGCGCGTTCCGGCGCCTGCCGCCGGCGCGACGCCGGGCATTGCGCGCCCAGTGGCGCCGGATGTCGCCGATGCAACGGCGCGCGGCCATGCGTCGGTTCCGTGCACCGCCCCGGATGCGGCGCTGAGCTTCGCGCCGCGCTCAGCCGGCGGCCTTGACCGCGTGGATCAGTTGATTCACCGCCGATTGCGCGTCGCCGTAGAGCATCCGGGTCTGATCGAGGACGAACAGGGCGTTGTCGATGCCCGAGAACCCCTGGCCTTGGCCCCGCTTGATCACGATCACGTTCTTGGCCTTGTCCGCGTTCAGGATCGGCATGCCGTAGATCGGGCTCTGCCGGTTGTTGCGCGCGTCCGGATTGACCACGTCGTTGGCGCCGATGATCAACGCGACGTCGGCGGTCTCGAACTCCGAGTTGACCTCGTCGAGATCGGCGATGAGCTCGTAAGGCACCCCGGCTTCGGCGAGCAGCACGTTCATGTGTCCCGGCATGCGACCCGCGACCGGGTGGATTGCGAAGCGCACCTGGACGCCGCGGTCGATCAACAGCTGGCACAGCTCCCAGACCTTGTGCTGGGCCTGTGCCACCGCCATCCCGTAGCCCGGCACGACGATGACCTTCTGGGAGAACGCGAGCATCACGCCGGCGTCCGAGGCTTCGATCGGCTTCTGCGTGCCGGTGGGTCCGCCGCTCGCGACGCCGGTCTCCCCGAAGTTCGCGAACAGCACGTTGCCGAGCGAGCGATTCATCGCCTTCGCCATCAGCTGCGTGAGCAGCGTGCCGGCCGCGCCGACGACGGTGCCGGCGATGATCATCGCGGCGTTGTCGAGCACGAAGCCCTCGAAGCCCACGGCGAGACCGGTGAGCGCGTTGTACAGCGAGATCACGACGGGCATGTCGGCGCCGCCGATCGGCAGGGTCATCGCGATGCCGAGGAGCAGCGCGCCCACGAAGAACCCGGACACGACGGCCGCGGTCGCCGGGGACTGGGCGACGACCGCCGTCCCCAGTGCGAGCGTCGCGACCAGGATCGCGAGGTTCACGAGCTTCTGACCGCCGAAGCGCACCGATTTGGTGATCAGGCCCTGGAGCTTGCCGAATGCGATCAGGCTGCCGCTGAAGGACACCGAGCCGATGAAGCCGCCGATCAGCGCGATCGTCATGTGGGTCGCGTTCGCCGATCCGCCGCGATACAGTTCGACCGCTGCGATCGCCGCCGCGGCCCCGCCGCCCATCCCGTTGTACAGCGCGATCATCTGCGGCATGTCCGTCATCGCGACGCGCTTGCCGCTCACCCACGCGAG
>JAJXYU010000060.1 GCA_021780395.1 Pseudomonadota bacterium | reverse complement strand
GACCGGGCTCGCCGGGCGCAACGCCGCGAGCTGCATCCTGCGACGATCGGGGTGAGCGGTGGCGATACCTGATACCGAAGGTCCGGGCACGCCGCAGCCGCACTACCGCCGGCCGTTGCTGGAAACGCCGTTTCACACCCGTTCGCGTGCGCTCGGCCAGGTCGACCAGTTCGTCGCGTGGTCCGGATACTCGACCGTCGACGTGTATACGACCGTCGAGCAGGAATACTTCGCGATCCGCAACGCCGCGACCGTGTTCGACCTCACGCCGATGACGAAGTACCGGATCGCGGGACCCGACGCGATCGCGTACCTCGATCGGCTCCTGACCCGCGACGTCACGCGGGTGCGCGCGGGCCGGCTCGGGTATTGCCTGTGGTGCAACGACGACGGACACCTGGTCGACGACGGCACGCTGTTCCGTCTCGACGATGCGGAGTTCCGGCTCTGCGCGGGCATGCGCCAGCTCGATTGGCTCGAGGCCTCGGCGATCGGCTTCGACGTGTCGATCGAGGAGGTCACCGAACGGATCGCGGCGCTGTCGCTGCAGGGACCGGTCTCCTGCGCGGTGCTGAAGGCGGCCGGCTTGCGCGAGGTCGCGGCGCTGCCGCCGTTCGCGATCGGGCGGTACGACCTCGACGGCCTCGAGCTCACGGTCTCGCGCAGCGGCTTCACCGGCGACCTCGGCTATGAGATCTGGATGGATCCGGCGGCGGCGGTGGCGGTCTGGGACCGCCTGTTCGAGGTTGGACGCAGCCGCGGCCTGCGCGCGATCGGATCCCGCGCGCTCGACATCGCACGCATCGAGGCGGGGTTCCTGAGCCCCTGGGTCGACTTCGTGCCGGCGGAACACGCGATCCGCGTCGGCCGCGCGCACAGCCCGCTCGAGCTCGGGCTCGAGCGGTTCGTCGACTTCGGCAAGGGGCATTTCACCGGACGGCGGGCGCTCCTCGAGGAGCGGCGCCGCGGCCCGCGCACCCGGCTGGTCGGTCTCGACGTCGAGGGCAACAAGCCGGCCCGCGCGGCGCTGCTGTACGCCGACGAGCGCGGCCGGCGCGAGATCGGCGCGGTGACCTCGGCGATCTGGTCGCCGACCTGCAAGCGCAACATCGCGTTCGCCCGCATCGACGCACGGTACGGCACGCCCGGCACGCCGCTCTGGGCGGACATCTACCTGAACCGCGAGCTCGAGTGGGAGCGCCGCATGACCCGGGCGCGGGTCGTCGACCGGCTGTTCTTCGCGCCCGAACGGCGACGCGCGACGCCGCCCGCGGATTTCTGATCCCGATGGTCTCCGTCCAGCAGCAGTCGCTCGCGGAACGCCCGTGGCTCGATCCGAACGCGAAGCCGCAGGTCGTGATCGACGGGGTGAGCAAGCGCTTCGGCGGTTTCGCCGCGGTCGAGCAGGTGAGCCTCAAGATCTACAAGGGCGAGATGTTCGCGCTGGTCGGCGCGTCGGGTTGCGGCAAGACCACGCTGCTGCGGATGCTGGCGGGCTTTGCGCGGCCGAGCTCCGGGCGGATCCTGATCGAGGACGTCGACATGACCGACGTGCCGCCGTACGAGCGCCCCGTGAACATGATGTTCCAGTCCTACGCGCTGTTTCCCCACATGACCGTCGAGGAGAACGTCGGCTACGGGCTGCGGCGCGTGCGTGAGCCGGCGGCGACGAAGGCGAAACGGATCCGCGACGCGCTCGAGATGGTCCAGCTGCAAGGCATGGAGAGGCGCAAGCCGCACCAGCTCTCCGGCGGCCAGCGGCAGCGCGTCGCGCTCGCGCGCGCGCTGATGCGGCGTCCGAAGGTCCTGCTGCTCGACGAACCCCTGAGCGCGCTCGACAAGAAGCTCCGTGAGCAGACGCAGTTCGAGCTGATGAACATCCAGTATCAGGTCGGGATCACGTTCGTGTTCGTCACCCACGACCAGGACGAGGCGATGGCGCTCTCGACGCGGATCGCGGTGATGAATCAGGGTCGCGTGCTCCAGGTGGGGGCCCCGGCCGAGATCTACGAGTTCCCGAGCAACCGCTTCGTCGCCGATTTTGTCGGCACCACGAACCTGTTCGAGGGGGTGGTGCGACGCCAGGACGGTGGCCACGTGACCCTGCAGTGCCCGGAGGTTGGCGCGGAGTTCCAGGTCGACGATCCAGGCCGCTACGGGGGCGGCGAGCGGGTGTGGCTGTCGGTGCGTCCGGAGAAGATCAAACTCTCCAAGCAGCCGGCGGATTCAAGCGGCGTGAACCGGCTCAAGGGCACGGTCTGGGAACTCGGTTATCTCGGCAACCGTTCGACCTACCGGGTGAAGACCGCGAGCGGGAAGCTCGTGACCGTGTTCGCGCAGAACGAGCGCCGGACCGCCGAGTGGGCGATCGACTGGAGCGACGAGGTCTGCCTCAGCTGGACGGCGGACGCCGGGGTGCTGCTTCGCGAATGATCCATCCGCGGTGCGCCCGCGGGCGCGGACCCCGGCGGTCGCAGGGCGCGGTGGCGGGGCCGTTTTTTTTATATTATAGTTGTGACATTAAAACCGGCGGCCGCTGGCCAGGAAAACACGCGTGAGAACAGTGAAGACCCTCGGGCTCCTCGGGACGGGCGTGATCGGCGGCGGCTGGGCCGCGCGCGCCCTGCATTTCGGCATCGACGTGATCGCGTCGGACGTCAAACCGGAGATGGAGCAGTGGCTGCGCGGCGCGGTCGAGAACGCCGAACCGGCGCTCGCGCGGCTGACCTCGGCGCCGCTGCCGCCGAAGGGCCGGTTGTCCTTCACGACGAACCTGCGCGAGATGGCGGAGCGGGCGGATTTCATCCAGGAGAACATCCCCGAGCAGCTTCCGCTGAAACAGCGCATCCTCGCGGAAGCGAGCCGCCACGCGCCGTCGGACGTGATCATCGCGTCGAGCACGTCCGGACTGATGCCGAGCGATCTGCAGCGCGACATGGTCGCACCGGAGCGGTTCCTGGTCGCGCACCCGTTCAACCCGGTGTACCTGCTGCCGCTGGTCGAGCTCGTCGGCGGCAAGGCGACCGCGGCCGCGACGATCGAGTCCGCGGCGACTTTCTTCCGCTACATCGGGATGCATCCGCTGCGCGTGCGGCGCGAGGTCCCGGGACACCTGACGGACCGGCTGCAGGAGGCGTTGTGGCGCGAGATCCTGCACATGGTCAACGACGGCACCGCGACCACCGGTGAACTCGACGAATCGATCATCTACGGCCCCGGTCTGCGGTGGGCCGCGATGGGCACGAACCTGATCTACCACCTCGCGGGTGGCGAGACCGGGATGCGGCACATGCTCGCGCAGTTCGGTCCCTGCCTGAAGTGGCCGTGGACCCGCCTCGAGGCGCCGGAACTCACCGAGTCGCTGATCGACCGGATGGTCGAGGGAACGCAGGCGCAGGCGGCGGGGCGGTCGATTCGCGAGCTGGAACGGTTGCGCGACGACTATCTGGTCGCGGTCCAGCAGGCGCTGCGACAGTACGACATCGGCGCCGGATCGACCCTGCGCGCGCTCGAGGAGCGGCTGTACGCGGACGCCGCGGAATCGACCCAGTCTCTCGACATCGACGCGCCGCGGCCTCTGCGCCTGGTGGACACGGTCGTGCGCCCGGAATGGGTGGACTACAACGCGCACATGACCGACGCGCGGTACCTCGGCGTGTTCGGCGACGCGATGGATGCGCTGTATCGCCTGATCGGGATCGACGACGGCTATCGCAAGGCCGGACGGATGTTCTACGACGTCGAGACACACGTCAAATACGTGCGCGAAGCGAAGGCCGGGGAGGGCATCCGCGTCGACACGCAGGTGCTCGCGGCCGACGCGAAGCGCCTGCACGTGTTCCATCGGATGAGTCGGCGCGCGGACGGCGAGCTGCTCGCGACCGGCGAGCAGATGCACCTGCACGTCGATACCGCGGCGGCGAAGAGCGCGCCGCTCGGCGCGGCGGTGCGCGCGCGGCTCGAGCGGATCGCGAAGGCGCACGCGGACCTGCCGCGGCCCGCCGA
>JAJXYU010000238.1 GCA_021780395.1 Pseudomonadota bacterium | reverse complement strand
CGTCCTCTTCCTCCAGCGCGACGCGCCATACGCCACGTGCGTGTTCCGCACCGATCCCGAGCAGCGCTTCGCGGATCGCCGCCAGGTCCGGCGCGCCGAGCAGCCCCTGCGCGGCGAGCATCTCGGCGTGCGCGATCGACGCCTCGATGTCGTAGCGGACCAGCCGATCGTCGAGCGAGTGATCGTCGCCTGCGGTGTATGCGAGCACCTTCGCGTCGAGCGGCTTCCCCTTGTCCCAGAGCCGGCTCATGGGTGATGAGCCGCGCTCTGCTGCTCGGCGGGGGTGAGCGCATTCAGGTCGGCCACCACCAGCGTGCCGGTGCCCTCGTTCGTGAAGATTTCCGCGAGCAAGCTGTCGGGCGACTTGTACGAGATCACGTGCACGCGGCGTACGCCGCCGCGAATCGCGTTCTCGATCGCGGCCGCCTTCGGCAGCATCCCGTCGGCGAGGCTGCCTTGCTCGTGCAGCCGCCGCAGGCCCCTGAGGTCGGTATAGGAAACCAGCGATCTCGGGTCGTCCCGTCGCTCGAGAATCCCGGGCGCGCCGGTGCACAGCACCAGTTTCTCGGCCGCAAGACTCGCGCCGATCGCCGCGGCGACGGTATCGGCGTTCACATTGAGGAGCGTGCCCTGGTCGTCCGCGGACAGCGGACTCACGACCGGCATCAGCCCGTCGTCCAGGATCTTGACCAGCGCCGCGGTGTCGACCGCGTCGATGTCGCCGACGAACCCGTAGTCGACCGTCTCGCCGCCGGCGTCGGGCGCGCGCACCGGGGGACGCTTGTGGGCGCGGATCAGCCCGGCGTCGACGCCGCTCACGCCGATCGCCTCGATCGTGAGCTCGCGGCAGATCGCGAGGATCCGGGTGTTGATCAGTCCGTTCAGCACCATCGCGGTCGCGTCGATCGACTTCTGGTCGGTCACCCGCCGTCCGCCGACCATGCGCGTCTCGATGCCGAGCGCCGCTTGAATGCTGTCGAGCTGCGGTCCGCCGCCGTGCACGAGCACGGTGCGGATGCCGACCTGGTGGAGGATCGCAACCTGTTCGATCAGCGCACGGGTCGATTCCCGGTCGCTGAAAACGGCGCCGCCCGCCTTGATCACGAATACCTTGCCCTTGTACATCCGGATGTACGGCGCCGCACTCTTCAGGGCGCGGACGGCGATGGACGGATCGGGTCGACTGCTGATCATGATGGCTCAGGACTCCAGGGCGAGGCCGCGATCGCTCAGGCGAGCAAGCGGTGCAGCACGGCCATCTGCACCACGAGACGGTTGAATGCTTCGCGCTTGACGACCGCGCGCGGTCCGTCGAGCACCTCGTCGGCCACGGCGACGTTGCGGCGCACCGGTAAACAGTGCATCAATTTCGCGTCGGGCGCCGCACCCTCGAACCAGCGCTCGCGCACGCACCAGTGTCCGAGCTCGGCCCGCAATCGTGAATCGGCCTCGACGTCGCCGTAATAGGTCGTCGTACCCCATTCCTTCGCATAGAGCACGTGGGCGCCGGCAAGTGCCGCCGCCCGATCGTCCGTCTCGGCGACGCTGCCGCCCGATGCCGCGGCGGCGCGTCGCGCCTTCTCCATGATCGCCGGCGGCAGCTCGAATCCCGGCGGACGCAGCACGATGACCTCCATCCCGCGCATCGCCGCCATGTGCAGCGTCGCCGACGGAACCGCGAGCGGCAGCGGACGCGGATGGTAGACCCAGCTCAGCACGAACTTCCCGCGCTGCGGCACGCCGATCTCATCGAGCGTGCGCCAGTCGGCGAGTGCCTGGCAGGGATGATTGACCGCGGACTCGAGATTCACGAGGGGTTTGTCGCAGAGTTCGTCGATCGTGCGGAACAGCGATTCGCCGAGGTCGAACTCGAGGTTGCGGCCCTCCGCGAACGCGCGCACGCCGAGCGCATCGCAGTAGGAGGCGAGCACCGGGATCGCCTCCCGGATGTGCTCGGCCGCGCCGCCGTTCATCACGGCGTTCATCCGTGTCTCGAGCTGCCAGGTTCCCTGTCCCGGCGTGATCACGAACGAGCTGCCGCCGAGGCGGGCCATCCCCGCCTGGAACGACGCGAGCGTCCGCAAGCTCGGATTGAAGAACAGCAGGCCGAGGTTCTTGCCGGCGAGCGCACGCGGCTGCGGCGCGTCCTGCAGGGACTGCGCGAGCGCGAGCAGATCGAGGATCTCGTCGCGGGCGAAGTCGGCGAGGTCGAGGAAGCGTTTCATGGGTTGATCTGCGCGAGCGCCTCGCACAGCCGATCGACGTGTCCTTCCGTCAGGATGTACGCGGGCAACAGCCGCAGCACGTGCGGATCGCCGCTCGTGCCGGTGAGGATCTGCTTGTCGATCAACGCGGTCTGCACTTCCTTCGCCGGTCGGCTGGTCCTCAAGCCGAGCAGGAAGCCGAGGCCCTGGACGCCGGTGACCGGTCCGACGAGGCAGTGGGCGCGCAGGTACGCCGATACCGTGCGCACGTTCGCGAGCAGCGATTCCGATTCGATCGCGTCGATCACCGCCTCGGCGACCGCGCAGGCCATCGGACCCCCGCCGAACGTCGTTCCCATGTCGTCGATCCGGACCTGCCGCGCGACCCGCCGGGACATCAGCAGCGCCGCGACCGGAAAGCCGTTGCCGAGCGCCTTGGCGGCGGTCAGCATGTCCGGCGCGACGCCGTAGTGATTCGCGGCGAACGCACTCCCGGTGCGCCCCATACCGCACTGCACTTCGTCGAATATCAGCAGCGCACCGGTCTCGTCGCAGCGCCGGCGCAAGGCCTCGAGCATCGGCTTGCCGAGGTCGTAGGCGCCGCCGACGCCCTGGACCGGCTCGACGATCACCGCCGCGGTGTCCCGGTCAACGATCGCGTCGATCGCGTCGGGTTCGGCGCGAGGGGCGAAGGCGACGTCGAACGGGCGCCGTGGAAACCCGTACCACTTCTCGATCGCGCCCCAGGTCACCGCGCCGGCGGCAGCGGTGCGGCCGTGCCAGCCCTGCTCGAGCGCGACCGCCTTCGTGCGGCCGGTGATCTTGAACGCCATCCGCAGCGCGTTCTCGTTCGCTTCCGCGCCGCTGTTCACCCAGAACACGGTGTCGAGGCCGAGGCCGGCGAATTTCACGAGCTTCGCGGCCGCCCGTTCGCGGATCGCGATCGGCAACGCGTTCGTCTGGAACGCGATCTGACGCGCCTGGCGTTCGAGCGCGGCGAGCCATCGCGGATGACCGTAACCGAGGCCCGCGACCGCGTGGCCACCGTAGAAGTCGAGGAATTTGCGCCCGTCGCGCGCGTGGATCCAGACGCCGTCGCCGCGCACGACGTCGATCGGGTACTGGGCGAACACACGGGCCAGATGGCTCGTGGACGGGTCGGTCGCAGGATTCACGGCGCTCGGCATCGGTCGGCCTCAAGTCCATCCGGGCGCGGGGGCCGTGAGTCCGGCGGCCTCGTCGAACCCGAGCAATCGGTTCATCCACTGCATCGCGCCGCCGGCCGCTCCCTTCGTCAGGTTGTCGAGCACCGACATCACCGCGACCGTCGACCCGTCGGCGGCGACGCCGAGATGCGCGTAGTTGCTCGCGACGACGTCCTTGATGCGTGGCGGGCCGCTCACGACCTGCACGAACGGCTGGCCGGCGTAGTACGCCGCGACCGCCTCGCGCACGCTCGCACCGCTGCTCGGTCGGCGCAGCCGTGCCTGGACCGTCACGTGGATCCCGCGGGCGAACGGCCCCGAGTGCGGAACGAAGTGCAACTGCGCCGCGACTCCGGTCGCGGCCTCGGCGCACGCGAGGATCTCCGGCACGTGGCGGTGGGTGAGCGGATTGTATGCGTACAGATCGCTGTGGCGGCGCGGATGGTGCGTCCCGTCGACCGGTTTGCGCCCGGATCCCGTGCTGCCGGTGACGCCGCTCGCGAACAGAACCGGCTCCACCAGATCGGCGGCGAGCAGCGGCACGATCGCGAGCAAGGTCGCGGACGCGAAGCAGCCGGGGTGGGCGACGTGCGGCGTCGGCGCGG
>JAJXYU010000044.1 GCA_021780395.1 Pseudomonadota bacterium | reverse complement strand
TGCGGCGCGAACGGCGGCAGGCGCTCCTGCTCGGCGAGCGCGCGCAGGTCCACCAGCACGCCCGGGAACTGGTCCGCGAGCAGCGCTAGCGGCATCGTCTTGCGCGGTCCGACGCACAGGTGCCCGTGCCGGTCGATCACCACCTCGCTGTCGCCGCCGAGTCCGCAGGTGCGCACGTCGACGGCCTCGACCATCGTGCGCCAGCCGCCGATCAGCGCGCCGTCCGCGTTGACGACGGGCCGACCGTTCGACACGATCGCGATGTCCGTGGTCGTGCCGCCCATGTCGGACACGACGAAGTCGTCGAGACCGGTCAGGAAGCCGGCGCCGACCACGCTCGCGGCGGGTCCCGACAGGATCGTCTCGACCGGGCACTCCAGCGCGACGTCCGCGCGCATCAGCGAGCCGTCACCCTTGACGATCATCAGGGGCGCGTCGATCGATTCCTCCTCGAGCACCCGCGCGAGCGCGAGCGTGAGGTGGCGGATCTGGGGCGTGAGCCGCGCGTTCAACGCGGCGGTCAGCGCCCGCCGCGGCGCGTCGAGCTTCGAGCTCAACTCGTGCGCGCAGGTGACCGGCTTGTCGCAGCGCCCTCGGATCAGCCGCCTCGCCGCAAGCTCGTGCGCGGGATTGCGGACCGAAAACCGCGCGGCGACCGCGAACGCCCCGACGCGCGCCGCGAGCGCATCGACCGCGTGCAGGATCGCGGCCTCGTCGAGCGGCTCGCTCTCGGCCCCGGTGGCGTCGTGACCGCCGGCGATCCGCTGGATGGCGCTCGCGCCGTCGCGCGCAAGCCCGGTCCGCGCGGCCATCGCATCGTCGAACCCGATCAGCAGCACGCCGATCGGGCTGAAGCGGTTCTCGACGACCGCGTTGGTCGCGAGCGTCGTCGACACCGAGACGAGACTCACCTCGTCGCGCCGCCGCCCCGGAGGCATCGTCCCGAGCACCGCGCGGATCGCGCCGCCGATCCCGATCGCGAGGTTCCAGTGCGTGGTCAACGCCTTTGCGCTGGCGACGACGCGCGCCCCGCCCTCGAGCAACACCGCGTCGGTGAAGGTTCCGCCGGTATCGAGGCCGAGCCACAGTTCATCGTGCTTCATCGCGCGTGACCCGGGTCGCCGCGCAGCGCCGCGACGAACGCCTCGACGTCCTCGGCTTGGGTCGCGTAAGAGGTCACGAGCCGGATCGCCACCGCGTCGCCGAGCTCCCGGTACGGCCAGCGGTAGAACAGGAAGCCGTCACGCTCGAGCCGTGCGACCGTCGCCTCCGGCAGCGCGACGAACAGCTCGTTGGCCTCGACGGGCTGCAGGAGCCGGGCGTCCGGCGCCTCGCGCAGGCCGGCCGCGAGCGCGCTCGCCATCGCGTTCGCGTGGCGCGCGTTCGCGAGCCACAGGTCGTCCTCGAGATACGCGACCAGCTGCGCGCTCAGGAAACGCATCTTCGACCACAGATGCCCGGCGCGCTTGCGTCGTCGGGCGAACTCGGCGGCCCGTGCCTCGTCGAAGAACACGACCGCTTCGGCGCACAGCGCGCCGTTCTTGGTCGCGCCGAGCGACAGCACGTCGACGCCGGAGCGCCAGGTGATCTCGGCCGGCGAACAGCCGAGATGCGCGACCGCGTTCGCGAACCGCGCGCCGTCCATGTGCACGCCGAGGCCGCGTTCGTGCGCGAACCCGGCGATCGCGGCGACTTCGTGCGGCCGGTAGACCGTGCCCCACTCGGTCGCCTGGGTGAGGCTGACCGCGGCCGGCTTCACGTGGTGCACCCCCATGTCGTCGGCGAGCGCGATCTGCCATCGCAGGCGTTGCAGGTCGATCTTGCCGTCCGGCGAGGGCAAGCCGATCAGCTTCGCGCCCGCGCAGAACATCTCGGGAGCGCCGCACTCGTCGGTCGCCACGTGAGCCGTCTCGTGGCAATAGATCGCCCCGTAGGGCGGCGCAAGCTGCGCGAGCGCGAGCGCATTCGCCGCGGTGCCGGTCGCGACCGGGAACACCTCGACCGGCCGTTCGAAGACCGCGCTCGCGATCGCCTGCAGGCGCGTGGTCCAAGGATCCGCGCCGTAGGAAGCGGCGTACCCCTGATTGGCGGCGTGGACCGCCGCGAGGATCGCGGCGGCGGCGGGCGCGACGTTGTCGCTGGTGAAATGTCGGTTTGGCATCGGCGGCTGCGCGCGGGTCCCGGTGGCGAAAGGGGGCATTGTATGCGAAGCGCGCGCGCGGTCCGAGAGGCGCTCGGATCGACGACCGGATCCATTGACCGGATCATCCCATGAAGACGGCGGCGCGGCGGGAGGATCTCCCGCCGCGCCGCGTCTCGATGGATCCGGCGCGAGCCGAACGCTCGCCGCCGGGGTCGCCCCCGGCCGGACTCAGCGCTCGCCGCCGAAGTTCACGTGCAGCTCGAGCCCGTAGTACCGGTTCGCATCCCGCGGGATGTAGTACAGGATGCTGCCGCCCGGGCCGCCGGTCTGCGCGAACGAGGCGTAGCTGGTATCGGTGATGTTCTTCACCAGCGCGCTCACGGTCACCCGATGATCGGGGTCGCTGAACGCGAGGCTCGCGTTCCACATGCCGTAGCCGTGCAGCCTGAGGTACGGGTTCTCCCCGCCGTTCGGGCAGTACGAGGTCGTGCAGGTCGCAAAGTCCGCGTACTGCTGGCTCTGGTAGCTGTAGTTCGTCGACAGCGTCACGTAGAACGGCAGGAGCTTGCGCCAGGTGTAATCCGTCTCGATGTTGCCCTTGAACTTCGGAGCGAACGGCAGCGCCGACCCGCTCGGCGCGATCGCGTGCGGATTCGCACCCGGGGGCGCGTTGAAGTTCGTCACGTGGGCGTCGGCGTAGGTGATGCCGGCGTTCATCGACCAGGCGTCGCTCAGGCGCGCCGCACCGGTCATCTCGAAGCCCTGGCTCACCACCGAGCCGGCGTTCGTCAGCTGTGTGATCACCACGCCGTTCAGCACCGTCGGGCTGTTCGCCTGGAAGTTGTTGAACTCCTCGCGGAACACGTCGGCGTTCAGGTACGCGTTGCCATCGAGCAACGTCGACTTCAAGCCGAGCTCGTACGCGGTCGAGGTCTCCGGGGCGAGCGGCGCGGCCTGGCCGTTGTTCTGGTTGAAGTAGACGTTGTACGCCGGGCCTTTGTACCCCTTTGCCCAGGTGAAATACGCCATCTCATCGGGTGTCATGTCCCACTGCACCCCGAGCTTGCCCGAGAGATTCGAATGGGACGTGCTGGCCCGACCCTGGAACGGCAGGCACAGCGGCTGCGGCGCGCAGGTCGCCGAGATCACGCCGCCGCCCCCGATCGGCGACACGTTGTAGTCGTGGTACATCGACAGCTCGTCGTGGGTCTCGCGCAGACCGACGATTCCGCGGAACGTGCGGGTGAAGTGCAGCGTGCCCTGCCCGTACGCGGCGACGTTGATCGAGTTCGCCCCGAAGGTCGCGTTCGCGGTCGGCGTCGAGTAGGTCGACAGGCCTGGCATGCACGGCGTCGCGCCGGTCGCATCCGGTGCGAGCGTGCTCGAGGTGCAGACCACGTCGTCGCGCTCGAAATAGCGGTTCTGCACGTTGTGGTAGTAGAACAAGCCCGCGACGTATTCGAAGAACTGGTGTGCGGGCGAGGTCAGGCGCAGCTCCTCGGTGAAGGTCGAGGTCGTCTGCGGCCCGATGTCGTGGACCTGGGTGAACGCCCCGCCGACGTACGGCGCGGTCACCGCGAGGTTGTCGCCGTCGCGGATCTCGTTGAACCACCAGTACCGGTACGCCGCGATGTTCGTGATCGTGTAGTCGTTCACGTTCCAGTCGGTCTGCAGCGAGAGCCCGCGCTCGCGCTCGAGACTCTGGGTCACCAGATTGGTGTTCACGGTGCGCGTGCGGTCGCCCTGGTAGCCGATCGGCCCGAGCACGCTGGACAGCGCCGCGGCAACCGTGGGCGACGCGCCACCCGGCGGCGTGCCGGGCGGGGTGCCCGGGACGAACGCGCAGCAGTTGTCGTCGGCTTCGCGCCAGTCGCCGATCATCGTGAAGGTGAGGTCGTCGGTCGGC
>JAJXYU010000160.1 GCA_021780395.1 Pseudomonadota bacterium | reverse complement strand
CGAGCAGCCGATCGATCGACGCGAGCATCTGCGTCGGGTCGAATTGCGACGGGGTCGTCGCCGCTAGCACGAAGGCGCCCGCGGCGGTGTCGAACTCCCGGTAGCTCACCCCGAACGCATCGCCGGTGAAGACCTCGCGGGTATCCGGGTCGAACAGGCACAGATGGTGGAGCGCATGTCCCGGCGTGTGCAGCAACTCGTAGGACCGCCGGCCGAGCGCGAATCGCGCCCCGTCCTCCGCGACCTCGATCCGCTCGGCCGGCACCCCGACGAGCCCGCCGTAGAGCCGCTCGAACGCGGCGTCACCGTAGACCGCGCGTGTCGCCGCCGCGAGCTGCGTCGGATCCACCAGATGCGCCACGCCGCGCGGATGCACGATCACCCGCGCACGCGGCAGGGCGGCGGCGAGCGCTCCGGCCCCGCCCGCATGATCGAGATGCACGTGGGTGAGCACGATCGCGTCGACCGCGGCCGGGTCGAGATCGCGGGTGGCCAGCGCGGCGAGCAGACGCGGCACCGCCGACGCGGGACCGGTGTCGACGAACGCGGCGACCCCGTCGGCGACGACGAGATGGCTCGCGTCGAGTCGCGGACGCACGTAGCCGGTGTCGACCGCGAACACGCCGTCGCCGACTTCGCTGATGTCTTCGATCACGGTTTGCGCACTCCGCCGCCGTCGATGATTGAACTCGTCTCTGGAGTCGTTGTCCCTCGGTCGGGCATTATCCTCGCGCAAGCGGGACTTAGGAACGATGAGTACGACGACGATGCGGATACGACGGATCGCAGGAATGGTCGGCGGTCTCGGCTGGGCGGTTGCCGCGGTCGCGACGTCGAGCGCGGGCACGGCACCGACGGCCGTCGCGGCTCCACCCGCCCCGGCGCTGGTCGAGCAGGGCGTGCCGCCGCTGCCGGCGGGGCTCGCGCGGCCCCTCGCCGCGCTTCTCGGAATACGCGGCGCGACGCCGGTCGGCTGGACGGCGCAGGGCGCGCTGGTGGTCGCGACTCCGGTCGCGGGAACGACCCAGCTCGCGCTCGTGCGCGGCGCGGGCGATGTGCCGACACCGACGGCCGCCGATCGTGATCCACTCCCGCCGCACGTCGGTGCCTACGCGGCACGGTGGTCGAATGACAGGCGCTCGGTCGCGTTCGCGCGGCGCGCGGTCGACGGCGATGGCGACGAGATCGACGTGATCGGCGCCGCGACGCCCTTCGCGGCGCGCGTCGTCGTGACCGGCCACGGCGACTATCCGGTGCCGCTCGACTGGTCAGCGCACGATCGGCGACTGCTGGTCCGCACCACCCTGCCGAACGGCGACGTGCGGCTGTACGCGCTCGATCTGGCGGACGGGAAACGCGAGCCGATCGGGCCGCAGCCGGGGCACGGCACGATACCGGCGGCGCGGTTCGCCCGCGATCGCGACGGCGTCTACTGGATCACCAACGAAGGGACGGAATATCGCGAGCTGCGGTACCTTGATCCGACGACCGGCCGGACCGAGCGCGTGTCCGCCGCGGGCGGCGACGTGCGGGCGTTCGCGCTCGCCGGCGACGGCCGGTACCTCGCGTACACGCAGGATGACGGCAGCGGCGAACGCCTGCACGTCGTCGATCTCGCCCACGGCCGGGAGCTGGCGGTTCCACCGTTGCCGGGGCCCGGGATGGTCGATTCGCTGCACTTCGACCGGACCGGTCGGCGCCTGGCGTTCGCCTACGAGTCGCCCGTCGCGGAACGCGCCGTCTACGTGCTCGATCTCGCCAGCGGGACGCTGGCCGCGTGGACGCACGACGCGACGGGGCAAGCCGCGAGCCTGCCGCTGGTGATCCCCCGTCGGCTGCATTTTCCGACGTTCGACCGGGTCGGCGGCGCCCGCCGCCGGTTGTCGCTCGACCTGTACGAGCCGACCACGGGCGCCCGTCACCCGGTGCTGATCGTGTTCCACTCAGGGGTGCACGGACGCGTCGAGCGGCGATTCGACCCCTGGATCCGCTTCGTCGTCGACCGCTTAGGGTATGCGGTCCTCGCGCCTAACCTGCGCGGCTCGTCCGGTCAGGGCAGGACGTTCGAGACGCTGGGCGACGGTCGGCTGCGCGGTGACGTGATGAAGGACGTCGGCGCGCTGCTCGTCTGGCTCGAAACGCGGCCCGACCTCGATCCGACGCGCGTCGTCGTCGCTGGCCGCGGTTACGGGGGATATCTTGCGCTGATGACCGCGGTCTATTACTCGCCGCGGCTGCGCGGCGTCGTCGACATCGACGGAATCGCCGATTTGCCGACCTACCTGGATGACGTGCCGCCGCGGCTGGGCGCGACGCTGCGGGCCGCGTATGGCGACGAGCGCGATCCCGGTACACGCGCGTTCCTGCGGATGTTGTCGCCGCTCGCGCTCGCGGATCGGATCACGGTGCCGGTGTTGATCGCGCACGGGGGGCACGATCGACGGGTGCCACTCGCCCAGTCCGAGACCCTCGCGAGCTTGCTGCGCGTGCACCGCGTGCCCGTCTGGACGCTGATCGCCCCGAGCGAGGGCCATCGCTTCGCCCGCCAAAGCGACCGCGTCGGGCTCTACTCGGCTTACGCCGAGTTCCTGCGACGACGCGCCCGCACCGGTGACGTGCGCTGAACTCGACGCCTAGCGGCTGTCCGTCGTCGCGGTCGCGAGTGGCGAACGCTGGGTCGCGAACCAATGCGCGACGATGCGCACGTCGGCCTCGGTCTTCAGCGACGCGGCCATGCCCATCATGATCGGGCTCTCGCGGACGTAGTCTTCCGGACTCATGCCCGGATGCACGCGGCGGCCGGCGCGATACTCGTTCAGCGCCTGGACGAGATAATCCTCGTGCTGGCCCGCGAGGATCGGCGGCTTCGGAACCAGCGGCGCGGCGACGCCGGTGCCGTTCGCGCCGTGACACGCAGCGCAGGCTCCGACCTGCGGCGGCATCTTCCCGACCATCGTGGTGGTCGGCTGGATCGGCTCCGGCCCCTGCAGGTACGCGGCGATGTCCTCCATGTCCTGCTCGGACAGGGAGCTCGCCTGCGCGTGCATCGTCGGATGTGAGCGGGTGCCCGCCTTGTATTCCTGGAGCGCCGCGACGATGTAGGCGGCGTGCTGATGCCGCAGCTTCGGCACGCGGTAGTCCGGATACGCGTTACGGTAGTTGGGTATGCCGTGGCAGCCATAACAGGTGTAGAACTTTTTCTTGCCGAGTGCCGGGTCTCCCGCGGCATGAGCCGCGAGCGAGATGGTCACTCCCGCGAGGAGCGACAGGAGGAGCCAAGGTCGGCCAAAGGGTCCAAGGTGCATCTGGTTCTCCGAGCCACCGGGTTCGACGACGCCCGCCGATGGTAATTGGCGTCTTCGCAAAAAGCCACCACCCGCCCGCACCCGCACCGGCCTCCAATCATCGGTGTTCAGCGTGGTCCATCCACAGATCCTTGTCGTAGACCACGTCGAGCGCGTTCGCATGCCAGCCGTGCACGCCGGTCGCGACCAGATGCTTCGCGACGTAATCGAACAGCGGGATGACGGGTTGGTCGTGGAGCAGCTGCGCTTCGGCGCGCGCGAGCAGCCGCGCCCGCCGCAGCGGGTCGTTCTCGGCGTCGGCGCGCCTCAACAAGGCATCGTACGCCCGGCTCGCATAACGCGGCGGATCGATCCCGGAACCGTCGCGCAGCAGTCCGAGGAAACTGACGGGATCCGCGTAGTCGGCCACCCAGCTCGCGCGGAACACCTCGGTGAGCCGGGCCTGATTCACGTCGTGCACCAGCACCTTGTAGTCTTCGGCGTGCAGCACCGTGTCGACGCCGAGCGAGCGCTGCCACATCGCGGCGACCGCGACCGCAATCCGGTCGTTCAGGCCGCCGGTGTTGTAGCGGATCTCGACCCGCAGCGGTCGCCGGCCGTATCCGGCCGCAACCAGCAACGCGCGGGCGCGCGCGATCCGCTCGCGCATCGGCCAGCGCGCGTAGGGAGGTAGCGGCGGCACGTAGCCCGGGATGCCCGGCGGCACGAAGGTGTAGGCCGGACGCTCGCCGCCGCCGGTCACGGACTCGACGAGGCGCTCGCGGTCGATCACCATCGCGAGCGCGCGGCGCAGCGCCGCCGCGTGCGCGAACGGCGGTCGCAGGAGGTTGTAGCCGAGATAGTAGACCGCGAGTTCCGGCGAGACCCGCAGCCGGCCCGGCAGGTGCGCCGCCACCCAGCGGTCCATGTCCGGCGGAATGCTCGCGGTCACGTCGAGATCGCCGGCCCGGAACGCGCGCAGCTGCGCGGCGGGATCGCTCGACGTGTAGTACTCGATGCGGTCGATCCGCGTCGCCGCGGCATCCCAATAGTACGGATTGCGCTCGGCGACGAGATGCGACCCGAACGTCCAGCGCTCGAGCACGTACGCCCCGTTCGAAACCATGATCCCGGGACGCACGAAGCGCGACCCGTGGCGCGCGAGCGATCGCGGATCGATCGGAAAGGTCGCCGGGTGCGCGACCAAGGACAGCAGGTACGGCGTCGGGTGCGCGAGCGTGACCACCAGGGTCCGCGGTCCCGTCGCACGCACGCCGAGCGAGGAGTCCGGCGCGCGTCCGGCGGCGATCGCCTTCGCGTTCACGACCGGGTCGAGCAGGCCCGCATAGGGTGCGGCGGTCGCCGGGGCGACCAGGCGCCTCCAGGCGGCGACGAAATCCACGGCGAGCACCGGCGTGCCGTCCGACCAGCGCGCCGCGCGCCGCAAATGGAACGTGTACCGCAGACCATCCGCGGATACTGTGACACGGTCCGCGGCCGCGAGCCGCGGATGGTCGTCCGGACCGATTGCGGTCAGTCCTTCGTCGAGGTCGCGCAGCACCGTCAGCGCCGCCTCCGAGCGCGCCGCGGCTGGATCGAGGCTCTCCGGTTCGCTGCCGATCGCCCGCCGCAGCACGCTCATCGCCGCACCCGCGGGGGTGCGCGACGGCGATCCACGTTCGACGCGGTACAGCGCCAGCGCGAGCGCAGCGGCGAGCGCGAGGCCGATCCCGAGCCGCGCGCTCAGCGCCACGCGCCGCGTCCGCGCCGCTCAAGCCGCGCGATCACGCTTCTTCAGATGCACGAGCAGCAGCCCGATCGCCGCCGGCGTGAGCCCAGGAATACGCGCGGCCTGGCCGATCGTCTCGGGCCGCACTTCCGCGAGGCGCTGACGCGCCTCGTTCGAGAGGCCGTGGACGACACCGTAATCGATGTCGTTCGGCAGCCGCAGTTGTTCGTGGCGTCGATGGCGCTCGACCTCGTCGCGCTGACGTTGCAGGTAGCCGGCGTACTTCACCTGCACCTCGACCTGGGCGCCGACCTGCTCGGCGAGCGCCGGGTCGACCCGCCAGCACGTCTCCTGGACCGTGTCGGCCGCATCCGGCGCGGGAGGCGCAGGTCGGGCCCCAAGATCGTCGTAACCGACCCCGGGTCGGCGCAGCAGCTCGATCGCGCGGGTCTCCCTCGCGAGCGGCGCGCCGAGTTTCGCCGCGAGCGCCTCGCCGATCTCGCCCGGCCGGATCATCGTGCGCTCGAGCCGCGCGAGCTCGGCATCGATCGCGTCGCGCTTGCGGGCGAAGAAGGCCCAGCGCGCATCGTCGACCAGTCCCAGCTCGCGGCCGTGCGGAGTGAGCCGCAGGTCCGCGTTGTCCTCGCGCAGCGACAGGCGGTATTCGGCCCGGCTCGTGAACATCCGGTACGGTTCGGGCGCACCGCGCGTGACCAGATCGTCGATCATCACACCGATATACGCCTCCGTCCGCGCCGGCCACCAGGGTTCGCGGTCGCGCGCGCGCAGCGCCGCGTTCAGTCCGGCGACGAGGCCCTGGCCCGCCGCTTCCTCGTAGCCGGTCGTTCCGTTGATCTGCCCCGCGAGGAACAGACCGGCGAGCGTCTTGCTCTCGAGACTGTGGCGCAGATCGCGCGGATCGAGGAAGTCGTACTCGATCGCATAACCCGGCCTCGTGAGGTGGGCGCGTTCGAGCCCCTTGATCGTGCGCACGAAACGCAGCTGCACGTCGAACGGCAGGCTCGTCGAGATCCCGTTCGGGTATACCTCGAGCGCCTCGAGGCCCTCGGGCTCGAGAAAGATCTGGTGCGAATCCTTGTCCGCGTACCGCGCGACCTTGTCCTCGACCGACGGGCAGTAGCGCGGGCCCGGCCCCGCGATGCGGCCGGTGAACATCGGCGATCGGTCGCTCGCCGCCCGGATGATCGCGTGCGTGCGATCGTTGGTCGCGGTGATGTGGCAAGGCATCTGGCGCGGATGGCGGGCCCGGTCTCCGAGATAGGAGAACACCGGCCGCGGTTCGTCGCCAGGCTGTTCGGCGAGCGCACCATAATCGATCGATCGGCGATCGATCCGGGGCGGCGTTCCGGTCTTCAATCGCCCGACGCGCGGCGCGATCTCGCGCAGCCGGGACGCGAGTCGGTTCGACGGCGGGTCGCCGGCCCGACCGCCGGGTTGGCTCTCGAGGCCGACGTGGATCCGGCCGCCGAGAAAGGTGCCGACGGTGAGCACGAGTGCGCACGCGCGAAACTCGACGCCGCTCTGGGTCACGCAGCCGGCCACCCGGCCGCCTTCGATCACCAGGTCGGCCGCTTCCTGCTGAAAGAGCTGCAGGTTCGGCTCGTTCTCGAGGCGGCGGCGGATCGCGCGCCGGTACAGGGCCCGATCGGCCTGCGCGCGCGTCGCCCGCACCGCAGGCCCCTTGCTCGCATTCAAGGTGCGGAACTGGATCCCGGCCGCGTCGGCAGCCAGCGCCATCGCACCGCCGAGCGCGTCGATCTCCTTGACGAGATGCCCCTTGCCGATCCCGCCGATCGCCGGGTTGCAGCTCATCTGGCCTAGCGTCTCGACATTGTGCGTGAGCAGCAAGGTGCGCGCACCGGTACGCGCCGCCGCGAGCGCAGCCTCGGTGCCCGCATGGCCGCCGCCGACCACGATCACGTCGAAGCAGGGTTCGTGCCGCATCGTCTACTGCGCGACCACGGGGAAGCCCGCGAACTCGCCGCGCCAGCGCGGCGGACCCTCGGCGTGCACCGATTCACCGTCGCTCGTGACCGCGACCGTGACCGGCATGTCGCGAACCTCGAATTCGTACACCGCTTCCATCCCGAGTTCCGGGAACGCGACCACGCGGCTCGAACGGATCGCGTTCGCGACCAGGTAGGCAGCACCGCCGACCGCGATCAGGTAAGCGGAGCGATGCTTCTTGATCGTCTCGATCGCCTGCGGGCCGCGCTCGGCCTTGCCGACCATCGCCAGGAGTCCGGCCCGGCCGAGCATCGTCTCGGTGAAGCGATCCATGCGATTCGCGGTCGTCGGACCCGCGGGACCAACGACTTCGTGCCCGACCGGATCGACCGGTCCGACGTAGTAGATCACCCGACCGTGGAAATCGAGTCCCTCGGGCAGGGGCTTGCCCTCCTCGAGCAGCGCGCAGATCCGCTTGTGCGCGGCGTCGCGACCGGTCAGGAGCTTTCCCGACAGCAACAGCCGGTCGCCCGCCTTCCAACTCGCGACCGTGTCGCGCGTGAGTCGGTCGAGGTCGACCCGGTGCGCCGCCGCGTCCGCGGTCCAAGCGACGTCGGGCCAGAGGCCGAGATCCGGCGGGTCGAGCCGCGCGGGACCCGCGCCGTCGAGCGTGAAGTGCAGATGCCGGCTCGCGGCACAGTTTGGAATCACCGCGACCGGCAACGAAGCGGCGTGGGTCGGATGATCGAGCACCTTCACGTCGAGCACCGTCGCGAGGCCGCCCAAACCCTGCGCGCCGATGCCGAGCTCATTGACCCGACGGTAGATCTCGAGACGCAGCTCCTCGAGCTTGGTGCGTGGACCGCGCGCGGCCAGTTCACCGATGTCGATCGGCTCCATCAGCGCCTGCTTCGCGAGCAGCAGGGCCTTCTCCGCGCTGCCGCCGATGCCGATCCCGAGCATCCCCGGCGGACACCAGCCCGCCCCCATCTCCGGGACGCGCTCGACCACCCAGTCCGCGACGTCGTCGGAGGGGTTCAGCATCTCGAACATCGCCTTGTTCTCCGAGCCCCCGCCCTTCGCCGCGACCGTGATCTCGACCCGATCGCCGGGCACGATCTCGGTATGGATTACCGCGGGTGTGTTGTCGCGGGTATTCATGCGGCTGAACGCCGGATCGGCGACGATCGACGCCCGCAGAGGGTTGTCGCGGTTCCGATAGGCGCGCCGTACGCCTTCGTTGATCATCGCCTCGGGACTCCGCGACCCCTCCCAGCGTACGTCCATCCCGACCCGCAGGAACACCACGACGATGCCGGTGTCCTGGCAGATCGGGCGATGACCGAGCGCGCACAGCCGCGAATTCGTGAGGATCTGGGCGATCGCGTCGCGGGCCGCGGGGCTCTGCTCGAGCGCGTAGGCACGGCCCATCGCGCGGATGAAGTCCGGCGGGTGGTAATAGGAAATGTACTGCAGCGCGTCGGCCACGCTGTCGATCACGTCGTCTTCACGGATCACGGTCATGACGGCCCCCGCCGGAGAAGAAGAACTGGCTCGCAAATCTACCAATTCGGCGCAGTTCTTGCGCAGCCGGCCGCTACACTAGCGCCCGGGAGTGCCCACCCTCGCGGCCGATCCGTCGGAGTCCAGGCATGCGCATCGCGCTCGCGGCCCTGTTGCTCGCCGCCTCGATCACCGCGTCGCATGTGGCGCGCGCGGGCGATGCGCTGCAGCCGTGCCGACTCCTCAATCCGCTCGGGACCGGCTCGGTGCCGGCGCGGTGCGGACACCTGGTCGTCCCGGAAAACCCCGCCGCCCCGAACGGCGCGCGCCTGCGTCTGCGCTACGCGATCGTGCGGGCGCTCGACGGCGGGCGAGCGACCCCGCTGTTCGTGCTCGCAGGCGGCCCGGGACAGGCGGCGACCGCGCTGTACGCGAGCGTCGCACCCGCGTTCGCGTGGATCCACCGTCACCGCGACATCGTCCTGCTCGATCAGCGCGGCACCGGCGAGTCGGCCCCGCTCGCCTGCCGATATCCGGAGAACTTCGACGTCGGCGCGGTCGCGCTCGCCGAGGCGCGTCAGGCAACCGTGACGTGTCTCGCGAAGTACGGCGCGCGGGTGCGCTTCTACACGACCGACGAGGCGATCGGCGATCTCGACGCGCTGCGCCGCCGGCTCGGACTGTCGCGCATCGACCTGTACGGAGCTTCCTATGGGACGCGGGTCGCGATCGAGTACATGCGCCTGCACCCGACCGCGGTGCGTGCCGCGATCCTCGACGGCGTCGTCGATCCGACTCAGCCGCTCGGTGCATCCACGCCGCTCGACAATGAGCGGGCGTTGCAGCGGATCGTCGCTCGGTGCAAGCACACCCCCGACTGCGACGCAGCATTCCCGCAGCTCGGCGCGGACCTCGCGACACTGCGGCGACGGTTCGGGCCACGCACCGTCGCCGTGACGATCACGGACCCGCGCAGCGGCACACCGCTGACCGTGCCATTCTCGCGGGCGGTGCTCGCGACCACCTTCCGATTCCTGTCGTACGATGCCGATGAGGCGTCGCTCCTGCCGCTGCTGATCCACGAAGGCGCGACCGGCGAGCTCGGACCGCTCGCCGCCCAAGCCGTCCTGACCACCCGCCGGGTCGACGGCCAGATCGCGATCGGCATGCAGAACAGCGTGGTGTGCAGCGAGGACGTCCCGGACTACGACCCCGGCATCTTCGACTCCTCGCGACTCAGCGAGACCTACGCAGGAACCGACGCGCTCGACGAGCTGCGCGCGGTCTGCGCGCTCTGGCCACGCGGACCGGTCGACCCCGCGCTGCACACGCCGCTGCACAGTGCGATACCGACGCTGTTGCTCGCTGGCGAGGACGATCCGGTGACCCCGCCGGCGCAGGCGCGCGCGGTTGCGGCGGGCTTGAGTGATCACCGGCTGATCGTGCTCGCGGGCGAGGGGCACGGTCAGCTCGCGACCGGTTGCGTGCCCCGGCTGATGGAACGGTTCCTCGCGACCCGCCGGCCGCGCCGGCTGGACACGACGTGCCTCTGGGCGCTGCGGCCGGCGCCGTTCTTCCTGAGCCCGGCGGGACCCGCACCGTGATCGAGGCGCGGAGACTTGCGAAACGCTTCGGCGCGATCCAGGCCGTGCGCGAGGTCTCGTTCATCGCGGGCGACGGACGGATCACCGGGCTGCTCGGCCCGAACGGCGCGGGGAAGTCGACCTGCCTGCGGTTGATCGGCGGCGTGCTCGCACCGGATCACGGCGACGCGCGCATCGACGGGATCAACGTCGCCGGCGAGGCGTCCGCGGCTCGCGCACGGCTCGGCGCGTTGCCGCACTCCGCCGGGCTGTACGGCCATCTCACCGGGCGCGAGAACATCGCGTATTTCGGCGCGCTGCACCGGATCCCCGCCGTGCGCCTCGCACGCGAAATCGACCGCTGGTGCGAGCGGCTCGACCTGACGGGCTTTCTCGACCGCCCGGCGAAATCCTACTCGCAGGGGCAACGGGTCAAGGTCGCGCTGGTGCGCGCGCTCGTGCACCAGCCAAGGAACCTCGTGCTCGACGAGCCGACCAACGGGCTCGACGTGATGGCGATCCGGGCTTTGCGCGGTGTGCTCGAGGAACTGCGGGCCGAGGGGCGTTGCATCCTGTTCTCGTCGCACGTGATGCAGGAGGTGTCGGCGCTGTGCGACCGGATCGTGATCATCGGGGGCGGCCGGGTGCTCGCCGACGACACGCCGGCGGCACTGCGGATTCGCAGCGGCGCCGCGACGCTGGAGGAAGCGTTCCTGCGGATCCTCGCCGACGGCGAGCGCGAGGACGAGGCGCCGCTCGGCGCGGGAGCCGCCTAGCGATGCACGCGCTGTGGATCGTGTTCCGCAAGGAACTGCGCGAGAATGCGCGCGACCGTCGCACGCTGTTCTCGGCGCTGGTGTTCGGCCCGCTGCTCGGCCCGCTGTTGTTCGGGGTGATGGTCTCGCGAATCGTGGCCGAGAACGCCGGCGGCCTGCGGCACGGCGCCGAACTCTCGGTCGTGCACGGCGAACGGGCGCCGGATCTGCTCTCTTACCTGACCTCGGCCGGGGCACGCCTGCGACGCGCCCCGTTCGGCGAGCGCGGCGCGCGCGACGCCGTGGTGCGCGGCCGGGCCGGGGTGGTGCTGATCGTGCCGCCCGACTATCCGCGACGCTTCGCGCACGGCGAGCCGGCGCGGGTGTTGCTGGTCGCCGACAGCGCCGACAACGCGACCCGGCGCGACGCGGCGAGGGCGGGCGCGCTGCTGCAGAGTTACGCGAGCAGCATCGCGCAACGCCGCCTGCAGGTGCGCGGGATCGATCCGCTGGTGGCGGCGCCGGTCACGGTGGACGCGATCGACGTCGCGAGCGCGTCGGCGCGCGCGGTATCGCTGATCGGCTTGATGACGTACTTCGTGCTGTTCGCGGTGCTGATGGGAGGCCTTTATTTCGCGATCGACGCGACCGCCGGGGAACGCGAGCGCGGTTCCCTGGAACCCCTGCTGATGGTGCCGATCGCGCGCGGCGCGCTGGTCGGCGGCAAGATCCTCGCCACCTGCGCGGCGATGGCCGCGTCGCTCGCGATCTGTCTCGCGGCGTTCCTCGGCGTGCTGCACCTGCTGCCGCTCGAGCGGCTCGGGATGCGCAGCGATTTCGGACCCTGGATGGCGATCGAATTCTTCGCGATCTGCATCCCGTTCGTGCCGCTCGGCGCGGCGCTGATGACCTTCGTCGCATCGTTCACACGCAGCTATCGAGAAGCGCAGAGCTACGTCGCCGCGGTGCTGCTGGTGCCGACGCTGCCGATCGCATTCGCGAGCATCTATTCGCTGCGCGCGAGCCCGGCCTGGATGTTCGTGCCGTCGCTGAGCCAGCACCTGCTGATGACGAGCCTGCTCGAGGGCCGGCCGATCGCCGCGATCGACGCGCTGGTGTCCGCCGGTTCGTCGGTCCTCGTGGCGCTCGTGCTGTTCGGCTTCACGCAGCGCCAGTGGCGCCGCGAGACGATGCTGGGCTGACCCGCGACGCCGACCCGCTCGTCACGTGGCCGCGGCCGACTTTGGGGGAAACCCCTTACGCGGGTTCAGGGGCGGGACCGACTGGGCAGGCGGACCGATAATTGCTATAACATGACATAATTCGGAAAACTATGATCCTTTCGACACTTTGAGGATGTCGACAAGACGGGGGATGACGAGATGCGCGAGCCGGTTCTAGCGCGGATTCGCCTCACGTTCGGCCTCACGCTGATTGCGGCCTCCGCCGCAGTCATGCTCTGGCTGCTATGGCGGTATCCGATCGTGACGGCGCTCGCCGCGGTAGCGTTGATCGGCTTGCTCGGCGTGCTCGCCCGCGTGGCGAAATGCGGCGACGCCGAGGCACTACCGGGCGCTTCGACCAGCGACTGAGCGACCGCCGATCCGGCGGAAGGCCGCTGCGAAACCGGCTTTGCCGCCGGGGTCCGCGACTCGCGCTCCTGAAAATCCGGGATCGAATCACATGGATTCGGAGCCCCGGCTATTTTCCGATGCAGAAATTGCGAAAGATCTCGCCGAGCAGGTCTTCGCTCGTGAACTCACCGGTGATTTCGCCGAGCGCGGCCTGCACGCATCGCAATTCCTCGGCGACGAGCTCGGGCGCACCGATGTCACGGCGCACGCGCTCCGCATCGCCGAGATGGGCGTCGGCGCGCTCGAGCGCCTCGAGATGCCGGCGACGTGCGCTCACCACGGACGCTTCGGACGATTGCTCGCCCGCGCTCGCGCGCAGCCGTGCCCGCAACCGATCGACGCCGGCACCGGTGCGGGCGCTCAGCTCGATGCAGTCCGGCAGGACCGGTACGGGCGCGCTTGGAAATGGCGCGCCGGGCGAGTTGGGCCGTCGCGTCGCGGCGCGCGCATCGACCCCGATCAGGTCGATCTTGTTGAGCACGATCGTCAAAGGCACGCCGGGGGCGAGCGCCGCCATCTCGGTGCCGAGCGCGCCGCGATCCGGATCCTCGTGGGCCGCGTCGACGACGTAGAGCACGAGGTCGGCGCGGGCGATCGCGGCGCGGGCGCGGCGGATGCCCTCGGCCTCGATCGCATCGCCGGCAATCCGCAAACCGGCCGTATCGACGAGGTGCAGCGGAACGCCACCCTCGAGCACCGAGTGGCGCAACAGGTCGCGGGTGGTCCCGGGCACGTCGGTCACGATCGCGACCTCGTCGCCGGCGAGGCGATTCATCAGGCTCGACTTGCCGGCGTTCGGTTTGCCGGCGATCACGACGGTGAGGCCTTCGACGAGGCGCACGCCGCGCTGCGCGTCGTTGCGCAACGCCTCGATCGCCGCCCGCAGGCGCGCGAGCCCCGTCGCGACTTCACCGTCGTCGAGCATCGGCACCTCTTCGTCCGGGAAGTCGATCGCGGCCTCGACCCGTACCCGTAACGCGGTGAGCTCGGCCTGCAGAGCGTGCACGCGCGCCGACAGCGCGCCCTGCATCGATCGCACCGCCGCGCGGGCTGCCGCGATCGACGCCGCATCGATGAGGTCCGCGACCCCCTCGGCCTGCGCGATGTCGATCTTGCCGTTCAGGAACGCGCGCTCACTGAACTCACCGGGCCGCGCCGGCCGGCAGCCGAGCGCGATGCAGCGCTGCACGAGGGCATCGAGCACGACCGGGCCGCCGTGTGCGTGCAGCTCGAGCGAGTCTTCCCCCGTGAACGAATGCGGGGCGGGGAAATGGAGCGCGAGACCCGCATCGATCGCGGCGCCGTCGGCATCTCGAAACGTCGCGAGCGTCGCGTACCGCGGCCGGGGACGGTGGCCGAGCAGCGCGTCCGCGATCCGCGCGGCGGCGGGCCCGGAGATCCGCACGACGCCGATCGCGCCGCGCCCGGGCGGCGTCGCAATCGCGACGATCGTGTCGAGCTCGCTCATCGGCCGGGACACCGCGGCGCACCGCACCGCGGGTTGGGCCGCTCGCTCACTCGCGCTTGCGCGACTCGCGCAGCACGACCTGGTTGATTCGCCATTGCTGCGCGATCGACAGCAGGGTGTTGGTGAGCCAATAGAGCACGAGACCCGCCGGGAACCAGGCCATCGTCGCGGTCATCACGAGCGGCATGAACTGCATCACCTTCGCCTGGGTCGGATCCGGCGGCGCCGGGTTCAGCTTGAACTGCGCGAACATCGCGCCGCCGAGCAGCAGCGGCAACACGAAGTACGGGTCACGCACCGACAAATCGTTGATCCAGAGCAGGAACGGCGCCTGGCGCATCTCGACGCTCTCGACCAGCACCCAGTAGAACGAGATGAAGAACGGGATCTGCACGACCATCGGCAGGCAGCCGGCGAGCGGATTCACCTTCTCCTTCTTGTACAGTTCCATCATCGCGCGGCCGAGCTTCTCGCGGTCGTCCTTGTAGGTCTCCTGGATCTGCTTCATCCGCGGCGCGACGTTGCGCATCTTCGCCATCGAGCGGCCGCTCGCCTGCGAGAGCGGGTAGAAGATCAGCTTGATCAGCGCAGTGACGATGATGATCGACCAGCCCCAGTTGCCGGTGATCCCATGCACCCAGCTCAGCACGTGGAACAAGGGCTCGGCGAGCACGGTCACCTTGCCGTAGTCGACCGCGAGCTGGAGCTTCGGACCGGTCGCGGCAAGCTGCGATTGCAGCTTCGGACCGACGAACGCCTTCTCGGCGAAGCTCGCGGTCGCGCCGGGCGCGACGGTCTGCATCGGTCCGGTCGCGCGAAGCAGGAACTGATGCCCGTGCACCAGCAGTTGATATTCGAACGGTTCGCCCGCGGTGGGCACGATGGCCGAGACGAAATGGTGCTGGAGCGCGGCCAGCCAGCCGTTCGTCACGGTTCGGGTGAACGGCGAAGGGTCGTTCACGTCGAGCTTCAGGTCGCGGTACTTGTCGCCGTCGTAGATCGCCGGACCCATGAACGAATAGGTGCGGATGTTGAAGTACGAGCGCTTGACGATCTCCCAGTGGCGCAGGATCTGCGCGTAGGTCGCGAGCGCCTTCGGCGCCGGGCTCCGGTTCGCGACGCGATAATCGATGCCGATCGCGTAGCTGCCGCGACGGAACACGAACGTCTTGGTGACCGTGAGGCCATGGCCGTCGCTCCACTGCAGCGGCACCTCGAGCCGTTTCGCGCCCGGCGCGAGCGTGTATGAGCGCTCGGGCGAGGTCCAGGTCGCGAGGTGGTTCGGCACCGCCTCGCCCGCCGGTCCGGTGAGCCCGGTCTGGATCACGTAGAGGCTGTCCGGGCTGTCGTGGTTCAACAACCGGACCGGAACGTTCGGCTGGTCTTTGTGCAGCGGATACCGGGTGAGGTCCGCTCTGTCCAGCTCGCCGCCGCGCAGCGCGATACGCACGTCGAACACGTCGGTTCGTACCCGGATCTGCCCGCCCCCGGCGCTCGCCGCGGCGATACTCGTCGGCGCGGACGTCGCGTTCGTCGCGGGAACGTTGCCGGCCGCCGGCGCGACCGCGGCCGGGGACGGCGGCGTCGCCGCGGCCGTGGACGCCGGCGTGGCAGGCCGTACTGCGGGTACCGCTTCGTCGAAGCGGCTCTTCGCTACGCCAGCCGTTCTCGCGGCGGCGATTGCCGGCGCGGCCGGATGTGCATAGTCGCGCATCCACGTGCCGTAGTTCACGTACAGCAACGCGAACAGGGCGATCCAGAGCATGATCCGGGTGTTAAACATGATGCAGATGTCCCTTCTCGGGTACCGGGTCATAACCGCCCGGCGTGAGCGGATGGCAGCGCAACAGGCGCTTGAGGGCGAGCCAGCTACCGCGGATCACGCCGAAGCGCTCCACCGCGGTATACGCGTAACAAGAGCAACTCGGGTAAAAACGGCAGCGGGGTCCGAGCAGCGGACTGATCGCGAGTTGATAGCCACGGATGAGCCAGAGGAACGGGCGTCGCATGCGGATCAACCTCGGCGGCGAATCGAAACCCAGAGCCTCTCCAGGCTCGCGCGCAACACGCGGGAGTCGGCGCCGCGGACCGCGTCGCGAGCGGCAACGGTCACGTCGACCGCAGGCAGAGCGTGTTGGTTCACTCGGAACGATTCCCTGGCGATGCGTTTGATGCGATTGCGCACGACGGAGCAGCCGGCGGCCCGCGTCGAGATCGCGAGCCCCAGGCGCGGATGAGTACCGCGGTTCGCGAGCACCTGCATGCTGAAAAAATCGTCGGAGTATCGCCGCCCACCACGCCGCACCTCGTTGAATTCGGCCGGCTGGTGCAAG
>JAJXYU010000319.1 GCA_021780395.1 Pseudomonadota bacterium | reverse complement strand
CCCGAGAACCTCCGCCCGGTCGTGCCGGGCATGCCGGGCGGCCGCTACCAGCCGCTGACCGACGCGGACGTGGTGCGGATTCACCGTGCCGCGCTCGACGTGCTCGAGCAGATCGGCCTCGCCGACGCGACGCCGTCGGGCCTCGAGTACATGACCCGCGCCGGCGCGCAGGTCAACCCGCAGGGTCGCCTGGTGTTCCCGCGGGCGCTCGTCGAGGACACGCTCGCGAAGGCGGGCCGCCACTTCGTGCTCCACGGCCAGGATCCGAAGCACGACCTGGAGCCCTGGGGCAACCGCGTGTATTTCGGGACCGCCGGCGCGGCGGTGCACATCGTGAACGCGAAGACCGGTGAGTATCGCGACTCGACGACCCGGGATCTCTACGACATCGCGCGCGTCGTGGATACCCTCGAGCACCTGCACTTCTACCAGCGATCCGTTGTCTGCCGGGAGCTCGTGAACCCGATGGAGATGGACGTGAACACCGCCTACGCGTGCGTCGCCGGTACGACCAAGCACGTCGGCACGAGTTGGGTCCGTCCGGAGCACCTCGAGGCGAGCCTGGAGATGTTCCACTGGATCGCCGGCGGCGAGGACAAGTGGCGGGCGCGGCCGTTCGTGAGCCAGTCGAACTGCTTCGTCGTGCCACCGCTGAAATTCGCGTACGACGCGTGCCTGTGCCTCGAAACCGCCGTGCGCGGCGGGATGCCGGTGCTGCTGCTGTCGGCCGGCCAGGCCGGGGCGACCGCGCCGGCGGCGCTCGGCGCCGCGCTCGTGCAGGAAGTCGCCGAATGTCTCGCGGGTCTCGTCTACGTGAACGCGATCAAGCCCGGCGCGCCCGCGATCTTCGGCACCTGGTGCTTCGTGTCGGATCTGCGAACCGGCGCGATGTCCGGCGGAAGCCCCGAACAGGCACTGCTGTCGGCCGCGAGCGCCCAGCTCGCGCGCTACTACGATCTGACCGGCGGAACCGCCTCGGGGATGAGCGACGCGAAACTGCCCGACGTGCAGTCCGGCTACGAGAAGGCGTACAACCACGCGCTGGTCGGCAACGCCGGTGCGAACCTGATCTACGAATCGGCCGGCATGCTCGCGAGCCTCCTCGGCTTCAGCATGGAGAGCCTGATCATCGACAACGACATCATTGGCGCGGTCCAACGCACGATCAAGGGCATCGACGTCAGCGACGAATCGCTGTCGATCGAGACCATCCGCAAGGTGTGCCTGGAAGGTCCCGGTCACTTCCTCGGCGCCGAGCAGACGCTGCAGCGGATGCAGCGGGAATACGTGTATCCGGGCGTCGGCGACCGCACCAGCCCGAACGAGTGGGTGAGCCAGGGCCGGCCGAGCGTCGTCGAGCGGGCGACGCGCAAGCTCGAATCGATCCTCTCGAGCCACTTCCCGACGCATCTGTCGGACGCGGTCGACGCGGCGATTCGCGAGCGTCTGCCGATCCGTCTGCCGCGCGAAGCGATGCGACCGACAGCCCGCGACTGAGCGCGCGCCTCGTCGCTCAGGCGACGAGGCGCAACAGCGTCTCGCGGCCAAACTCCGCGTCGACGAAATCGGCGAGCCCGTCGAGGGTGTCGTCGAGCGTCGGCGTGGCGTCGCCGAACAGCGCGTGCATCACCGCGGCATTCTCGAACAGTCCGTGCGCGTACAGCGCGAGCGTCGCGCCGCACTGCCAGCCGCACCCTTCCCCGAGCACGGGCGTGAGCGAGGCCTCGCGATCCGCCGCGATCGACGTGGTCTCGCCGTGCCGGATCTCGTAGCCGTCGAATTCGACGCCGGCGAGCGCCTGCCAGAACCCGCAGGTCGAACCGAAGCGATAGCGGCCACGCCGATAGCGCTTTTCGGCCGCGAATTCGGTCGTGCAGGGCAGCAAGCCGAGTCCCGTCGCCGCCGCCTCGACCTGGTACGGATCGCGAAGGTCGGCGCCGAGCATCTGCAGCCCGCCGCAGATCGCGAGCAACGGCTTGCCGTCCGCGGCATACGCGCCGATCGCCGCGGCGAGTCCGCGGCGCCGCAGCCAGTCGAGGTCGGCGGCGACGTGCTTGGAACCCGGCAGGATCACGAGATCCGCCCGGTCGAGCGCACCCGGGTCGCGCGCCCACCGCAGCCGCGAGTTCGGCACGCGCGCGAGCGGCGCGAACTCGTCGAGATTGCTGATCTGCGGATAGGCCACGATCGCGATCGTGCGGGCCGGCGTCGCGTCGTCCGTGGCCGCGATCGCGGAGCCGAACAGGCCGTCTTCCTCCGGCAGGCCGTGCTCGCGCCACATCGGCAGCACCGCGAGCGTCGGCACCCCGGTCAGCGACTCGAGCATCTGCGGGCCCGGCTGGAGCAGCGCCCGGTCGCCGCGGAAGCGATTCAGCACGAAGCCGCGGACGAGCGCGCGCTCCTCGGTCGAGAGGAGCTGGTGGGTGCCGTACAGGTGGGCGAACGCGCCGCCGCGGTCGATGTCGCAGACGATCAAGGTCGCCGCCTGCGCGTACGCCGCGACGCGCATGTTCACCAGATCGCTCGACCGCAGGTTGATCTCGGCGGGAGACCCGGCTCCCTCGATCACGACGATCTCGTGGGCATCGAGCAGCGCATCGAGGCTCGCGCGGATTGCCGGCCAGAGATAGGGCTCGCGCGCGCGCCAGTCGATCGCGGCGATCCCGTCGTTGCGCTGCCCGAGCAGGATCACCTGGCTGTGCGTCGGCGATTCGGGCTTCAGGAGCACCGGGTTCATGCGAACGTCGGGCGCGCAGCGGGCGGCGAGCGCCTGGAAATACTGCGCGCTGCCGATCTCGCCGCCGTCGACGACGCGGGCGTTGTTGCTCATGTTCTGTGCCTTGAACGGCGCGACCTTGAATCCCGCGCGCGCGTACCAGCGCGCGAGCGCGGTCGCGAGGAAGCTCTTGCCGGCGCCGCTGGTGGTACCGCAGACCATCACGGCGCGGCCGCGCCTAGCCATCCGGCGCGCCGTCCACCGCGGGGCGCCACAGCCACGCCCCGTCGTGATCGACGACGTCGATCCGCCGTCGGAACGCCTGCGACAGCCAGTCGGCCCGCAACGCCTCGCGGACGGTGCCTTGGCCGACGAGGCCGTCCTCGCCGAGCACGATCAGGCGGTCCGCGGTCAGCGCGAGCGACAGATCGTGGATCGCGCTCAGCACCGCGACACCACAGCCCTGGGCTTGCGAACGCAACAGGCGCACGACGTCCTCCTGATGCGGTGGATCGAGGTGCGCGGTGGGTTCGTCGAGCAGCAACACCGCGGCCTCGACCGCGAGCACGCGCGCGAGGTGCACGCGCTGCCGCTCGCCGCCGGAGAGCGTCGAGACCCGCCGGCCGGCCCAGCGCTGCGAACCGGTCGCGCGCATCGCCCGATCGATCGCCGCGTCGTCGTCGACGTCGCGATGCGCGAGCCACCCGCCGTGCGCGAAGCGTCCGAGCGCGACGACTTCGCGCGCCGTCAGATCGGTCGCGCCCGGTGTCTGCGCGAGCCACGCGAGGCGTTGCGCCCGTTCGCGGCGGCGCCAGTCACCGAGCCGCCGACCTTGCAGCCGGACCGTGCCGTCACGTGGCACGAGGAGCCCGGCGAGCGCGCGCAGCAACGTCGATTTGCCGCTGCCGTTGGGTCCGACGATCGCGGTCCAGCTACCGCCGGGGATCTCCACCGACACCTGGTCGAGGACCACTCGGGCGCCGTAGCCGACGATGAGGTCGCGGCACGCGAGCGCGGGGACCGGGGTGCGCGGTTCGGCGGCGAGCTCAGGCATCACGCGTCCGGCGCCACAGGAGGAACGCGAGATACGCCCCGCCGACGCACGCGGTCACCGCGCCGACCGGCAGCTCGGCGGGCCGCACGATCCAGCGGCTGACGAGGTCGGCCGCCTGCAGCAGTGCGCCGCCGCACAGCGGGGACGCGATCAGCAGATGCCGATGATTCACGCTGAGCGTCTCGCGGGCGAGGTGCGGGGCGACCAGCCCGACGAACCCGACGACCCCGACCTCGCCCACGACCGCGGCGGTCGCGAGCGCGACGATCCCGAGCAGGGCGAGGCGCAGCACCGGCAGCGACAGGCCGAGCGAGCGCGCGGTGTCTTCGCCGAGCGTGAGCGCATCGAGCCCTCGCGACAGCAAGGTCGCGGGCAGCGCACAAACCAGCAGCACCACGGCGAGGAGACCGGTCGACCGCCAGCCGAGAAAGCCGGTCGTGCCGAGCAGGAACACCTGCAGGGTGCGCCACAGCTGCGGCTTCGCGAGCAGCAGCAGCGACGTGATCGCGCTCAGCAGGAAGCCGACGACGATGCCGGACAACAGCAGGTTGGAGGTCTGCAATACACCGCGGGCGAGCGCGAGCGTGAGCACGATCGCGACCGCCGCGCCGACGACGGCGGCGCCGGTGAGGCCGAGCTGCGCGGCCCACGCGAGCGCGCCGATGGACGCCCCGCTCGCGAGCAGCGCGATGGTGACGCCGAGCGCGGCGCCCGAGGCCGTCCCGAGCAGGTAGGGCTCCGCGAGCGGATTGCGGAACACGCCCTGCGCGATCGCCCCGGCGAGCCCGAGCAGCGCACCGACGCACCACGCGCCGATCGTGCGCGGCAGACGGATCTGCCACAGCACGAGCGAGGTCTCGGCGTTCGGTGCGAACAGCCAGTGGATCGACGTGGTCACGCTCGAGGTCCCGACCAGCAGGCCGCCGAGCGTGAGCAGCAGCGTGACCGCGAGGCAGGTACCGAACCAGCGCGCGAGCGGGAGTCGGTGCACGGCCGCGTCGTCCACGACCGCGGTCACGAAGCTCGGGCGCGCGGCGCTCACCGCGCGTACCTCGCGAAGCAAGCGGCGAGCGCCCGCAAGCCGTCCGCGACCCGGGGGCCGGGCCGTACGATCGTGTCCCGCACGGCCGGCGGGAACACGCACAGGTGATGCTCGCGCACCGCCCGGATGTCCGCCCAGCCGGGCCGATCCGCGAGCCGCGGCGCGTCGATGCGCGACACGACGATGATGTCGGGATTCGCGCGCACGACGAATTCCGGGTTCAGCAGCGGAAACATCCCGAGATCGGCCGGCACGATGTTGCGCACGCCGAGCCGCGTCATCAGCGCGCCGATGTACGAGTCCGGCCCCGCGGCGTACGGCGCCGGATCGACCTCGAAGTACACCGACGGCGATGCGCCGTGGCGTGCCGCGATCGCCGCGGCGCTCACCTGCCGCACCTGGGTCCGGAGGCGGGCAATCAGCGCGGCGGCCCGGCGCGGGCGTCCGAGCAGCGCACCGACGAGGTGAATGGACCGTGCGATGTCCTGATATCGGTCGGTCTCGATGGCGAACGCGGGAATCCCGAGTTCCCCGAGCCGGTTGCTCGCCCGCTGCGAATTGCTGAGCAGCACGAGATCCGGGTGCAGCGCGACGATGCGCTCGATACTGACGCGGTCGAGGTCGCCGACCCGCGGCAGCGCGCGGACCGACGGTGGCCAATCGTCGAACCGGCCGACCGCGACCAGATGATCGCAGGCACCGAGCGCGCAGACGGTCTCGGTCAGCGACGGCAGCAGCGAGACGATGCGCCGTGGCGGCGTCGGCACGTCGACCGAGCGTCCGAGGTCATCGCGCAGCACGACCGCACCCGCGATGCGCGCGAGCGCGAGGCAGCACCACGCGGCGATCAACAGGGGAAGTCGGGGGCGCGCGACGGCGCCGCGAAAGCCGATCATCGTCGAAGAACCTCTGCGCGCACCCGCCGTGCGCGACGCAAGCCGTGTCGGTGCGACTCAGGTCGGTATACGGGCTCGCGAGGGGAATCTTCCGACTCCGGCCGGGTCGCCTTCCCACGCTCGCGCGCAGTGGCTGTTCCGAGGACCTGGCTTGACTCGCCGACCGTTGCGGGGGCAGCGCCGGACTGGCCCCGAAGGGGGCTTCACCGGCTTCCCGTTTCACCCGCCATTCGGTTCGAATGGCGGACTCCTGGACGCTCGCGCAGTCTGCCCCGGATCAGCCCCGGGGTCAACGCGAGCCCGGCGGGAGCGCGGCCTGGGCCGTCAACTGATGCCGGCGGAGCCGAGCGGCAGCGTGCCGAGCAGCTCCGCCGCGCCGTTCCACAGCACCTGGATCCCGATGCAGAACAGCAGGAACGCCGACAGTCGTACGATGATCGTCGTGCCGGTCGCGCCGATCGCCTCGGCGATGCGCGACGAGTACCGATAGGCGACGTAGATCAGCAGCGTGAGGAGCGCGACCGCGACCAGGGTTTCGACGAAGAATTCGAGGAGCGGCGCATGCAGACCGCTCGGGCGGCTCGCGCCGAGCGAGATCGCGACCGAGATCGTCCCCGGCCCGGTCGTGAGCGGCATCGTCAGCGGGTAGAACGCGAGCCGGCTCGGCGGGATGTCGATCGAGCGCGGCGACGGCGTCTCGCTGCGGCGGTGCTCGGTCGCGTCCGGCTCGGTGAGCATGCGCCATCCCGACATCGCGATCACGATGCCGCCGGCGACGCGCAACACCGGGATCGAGATCCCGAAGAATCCGAGCACGTACGCGCCGATGTACAAGGACGCGCAGACGATCGAGAACGCGTAGATCGCGACCCAGCGGGATACGGCCGCGCGCTCGCGCTGAGCGAGTCCGCTGGTCGCGCCGTAGAAGATGAACGCGCCGGACAGCGGGTTCACGATCGAGAACAAGGCGGTGAACGCGAGCAGGAAGGTCTTCATCGCATCGCCGCCGTCCGGTGCCGCATGCGCGCATCGTGGCACACGCGACCGCCGAGTCTCAACCGGAGCCGATCGCCTCAGCGCACGTCGACGACCACGCGGCCGCGGATCTTCCCGGCGAGGATCTCGGGCGCGAGCCGCGGCAGATCCTCGAGGCGCGCCCCGACGGTGAATGCCGCCAGCGCCTCGCGCGGCAGGTCCTCGACGAGCCGGCCCCAGGCCGCGGTGCGCGGGCCGCGCGGGCACATCACCGAATCGATGCCGAGCAGGTTCACCCCGCGCAGCAGGAACGGCACGACCGAGTGGTGCAATTCGGCGCCGCCGGCGAGCCCGACGGCCGCGACCGAACCGCCGTACTTCGTCTGCGCGAGCACGCGCGCGAGCGTGGTGCCGCCGACCGAGTCGATGCACGCCGCCCAGCGTTCGCTCTCGAGCGGCCGCTTCGCCGGTTCGGCGAATCCCGACCGGTCGATCACGCTCGCCGCACCGAGGCGCTTCAGGTAGTCGGCCGCCTCCGCACGACCCGTCGACGCGACGACCGTGTAACCGCGCTTCGCGAGGATCGCGGTCGCGACCGACCCGACGCCACCGGCCGCACCGGTCACCAGCACCTCGCCGCTGTCCGGGACGAGGCCCTGGGCTTCGAGGCGCATCACCGCGAGCATCGCGGTGAACCCCGCGGTACCGATCGCCATCGCATCCCGGAAGGACAGCGCCTTCGGCAACGGCACGAGCCACTCGCCGCGTACCCGTGCGATCTCGGCGTAGCCACCCCAGTGGATCTCGCCGACGCGCCAGCCGGTGAGGATCACGCGGTCGCCGACCGCGTAGGCCGCATCGTCGGACGCGATCACCGTGCCGGCGAAATCGATGCCGGGGACGTGCGGGTATTTCTTCACGAGGCCGCCGCGCCCTTCGAGCACGAGGCCGTCCTTGTAGTTGAGCGTGGAGGCGGCGACCGCCACCGTGACGTTGCCCGCCGGCAGGGCCGATTCGTCGAGTTCCCGGACCGAGGCGGTGACCGCACCGTTCGCCGAGTCGAGCACCAGAGCCTTGAACATCGACGCACCTCCGTATCGCGGGGCCGATCGAGCCCGCTCGGCCGCATTATTGCCGATTTGTCTGACCAATGTTAGTTTCCGGCCGGGATGGGTATCGACTATCGCGGCCTGGTGACCGACGGACTCTCGAAGCAGATCGCCGAGAAGATCCGCGATGCGATCCTGCACGGGCGCCTGCAGGTGCACGAGCGACTGCCGACCGAGGAGGATCTCGCGGCGCGCTTCGATGTGTCGCGCGCGACCATCCGCGAGGCGCTGAAGCGTCTCGCGGCGCAGAACCTGATTCGCTCGCGGCGCGGCCCCGCCGGCGGCACCTTCGTGAACAAGCCGAGCCGGGAGGAGCTGCACGCGGCGACCGCGAACGCGGCGACGCTGCTCGTGTCGCTCGGCGAGTTCGAGCTGCGCGACATCGTCGAGGCGCGCGAGGAGATCGAGACCGTTTGCTGCCGGCTCGCCGTCCGGCGGCGCACCGACGCGCACCTCGCAGCGCTTGCGGAGGAGATCGAGCGACAGATCGATCCGGCGCTCGAGGACACGGAGTTCTGCGCCTCCGACGTACGCTTTCATCGGACGCTGGTCCAGGCGGCGGGAAACCCGGCGCTGGATTTCGCCGCGGCGAGCGTGATCGAATCCCTGCAGCCCGTGGTCAATCAGGTCGTGTTCCGGTATCGCGATCGCGCGCAGGTGACGACGCTCCATGCGCGGATCCACCGCGCGATCGCGGCGCGGGATGCGCGGGCCGCGTGCGCCGCGCTCGCGACCTACATGAACGCGTTGCGCCGGCAGCACCGGGAAGCCGCGCGGGCGCGAGCGGCGAGAGCCGCCGCGAACGAGGACTGACGGCCGGTGAATCCCTCCCGAAACCGGCGTGATCGCCACCGGGCGGCCGGCGCCGCGAGTTCGACGACGCGGGTCATCGCGCTGGTCACGCTCGCGGTATTCGTGAACTACATCGATCGCGGCAATCTCGCGACCGCGGCGCCGTTGATGCAGGACGAGCTGCACTTGTCGGCCGGCGAACTCGGCGTGCTGTTGTCGGCGTTCTACTACGGGTACGTGATCTGCATGCCGGCGACCGGCTGGCTCGCCGAGCGCTTCGGCGCGCGGGCGGTGCTCGCGGCCGGCGTCTCGCTCTGGTCGCTCGCGACGTTCGGCACCGGCTTCGTCGGCAGCTTCGGCGCGCTGCTCGCCTTGCGGATCCTGCTCGGCGTCGGCGAGAGCGTCGCGTTCCCGTGCGCGTCGAAGGTGCTCGCGAACGCGGTCGACGTCGGGCGGCTCGGCGTCGCGAACGGGATCCTGAGCTTCGGCTACCTGCTCGGGCCCGCCGTGGGCACGCTGGTGGGCGGCGCACTGATGGCTCGATTCGGATGGCGGCCGGTGTTCATCGTGTTCGGCGCGCTCGCGATATTCTGGCTGGTCCCGTGGCGGCGCACGCGGATCGCGGAGGCCGGTGTCGGCGATGCGCCCGCCGAGTCGCCGCCCGCGTTCGGCGAGATCCTGCGGCAGCGCGCGCTCTGGGGGGCCTCGCTCGGACATTTCGCGTCGAACTACGGCTATTACTTCATCGTGTCGTGGCTGCCTTTCTACCTGGTGAAGGCGCGCGGCTTCTCGATCGCGTCGATGGCCGAGACCGCCTCCTGGGCCTATCTCGTGAACGCGCTCGGGGCACTGACGATGGGCTGGGCGGCCGATCGGTGGATCCGCGCCGGGGTCAGCGCGAACCTCGTCTACAAGACGATCATGGCAGCCGCGCACCTCGCCGGGATCGTGTGCATGGTGGGCATGGTCGCCCTGCCGCAGACCGGCTCGCTGATCTCGCTGTTCGCGTTCGAGCTGATCAGCGGGTTTTCCTATCCGGGACTGTTCGCGATCCCCCAGATCATCGCCGGACCGGCGGCGACCGGCCGCTGGGTCGGCATCCAGAACGCCGCCGGCAATGCCGCCGGCTTGATCGCTCCGGCGATCACCGGACTGCTGGTCGAGCGCACCGGCCGCTTCGACCTCGCGTTCGCGCTCGGTGCCGCGGTGAACGTGTTCGGCCTGATCGGCTGGGTGTTGATGCTGCCGCGAATCGCGCCGATGCGCTGGCGCAGCGGCCCGGGCGCCGCGGCGACGGAGTGAAGAAGACATGACGATCGAATTCAGACTCGAAGGGCGTCGGGCGTTGGTCACGGGGGCCGCGTCGGGCATCGGTTTCGCGACCGCGGAATTGCTCGCGCGGAGCGGCGCGCGGGTCGCGATGAACGATCTGCCGACGCCGGCGCTCGCGCTCGCGTTCGAGCGGCTGCGTGATCGCGGTCTCGCGGTCGAGGCCGTACCCGGCGATCTCGGCGTCGCGGCGACCGCCCGGGACGTCGGCCGCGAAGCGGCGCAGCGGCTCGCAGGCCTCGATTTCCTCGTGAACAACGCCGGGGCGCCGCTCACCCGCCAGCCGATCCCGCCGGCGGATCTCGACGCATTGACCGAGGCGTTCTGGGATCGGATCCTGAGGATCAATCTGTTGAGCGCGTTCTGGGTCACGCAATCGGTCGCGGCCGCACTGCGGGCGGCGCGCGGCGCGATCGTGAACACCGTGTCGAGCGCCGCGTTCGGCGGCGGCGGCAGCAGCACGGCCTACGCGACCGCGAAGGCCGGGCTCGCCGGCTTGACCCGGGAGCTCGCGCGCGGGCTCGCGCCCGCGGTGCGGGTGAACGGAATCGCGCCGGGCTTCGTGAACTCGAACTGGGAATGCTCGTTCGGCGACATCGACTCGGCCGCGGCCGAGTCGGTGCCCCTCGGTCGCGTGGGGCAGCCGGCGGATTACGCGGAGCTGATCGTGTACCTGTGCGCCGGCGCGGCGTACGTGACCGGCGAGGTGATCCCGGTGACCGGGGGCCTTGGGATCTGAGCGCGGGGTGCGCGCCGCCGGGCGCGCGCTCGGCGACGATTTGCGATAATTTCGAGCGAGGCGATCTGCGCCCGACGCTCGACGGGAACCCTCGATGTTTGCGAAGACCCGGCTCCTCTGCTCGCTCGCGCTCTTCGTCGCGGTCGCGTGCCCGGCAGCCACGACGCACGCCGGCGCGAGCCCCGCGGGCACGGCGACGACGTCGATCGTGATCGACCGATCGGCGGCCGCGCATCCGTTTCCCCACTTCTGGGAGAAGATGTTCGGCTCGGGCCGCGCGATCCTCGCGCTGCGCGATCGTTACCGGCGCGATCTGCGCGCGACCCGGCGCGTGACCGAGATGCGCTATGTGCGCTTCCACGGGATCCTCGACGACGAGGTCGGCGTCTACCGCGTGGACGCGCACGGTCACCCGCAATACAACTTCTCGTACGTCGATCAGATCTACGACGGCCTGCTCGCGGCCGGCGTGAAGCCGTTCGTCGAGCTGAGCTTCATGCCGCCCGCGCTCGCGGCCCGGCCGCTGCGCCACGCGTTCTGGTACCAGCCGACGGTCTCGCCGCCAAAGCACTACGCGCGCTGGGATGCGCTGATTCGTGCGTTCGCGCGGCATCTGGTGCAGCGCTACGGAATCGACGAGGTGGCGAGCTGGTACTTCGAGGTATGGAACGAGCCGAACCTCGATTTCTGGCGCGGCACGCCGCGCCAGGCGAGCTACTTCACGCTCTACGACCACACCGCGCGGGCGCTGAAACAGGTGAACCCGCGGCTGCGCGTCGGCGGGCCGGCGACCGCGCAGGCGGCCTGGGTCGATGCGTTCATCGCGCACGCGGTTGCGCACCACGTGCCGCTGGACTTCGTGTCCAGCCACGTCTACGGCAACGACAGCGCGAAGAACGTGTTCGGCACCGACCAGCGAATCCCGCGCGACCGGATGGTCTGCCGCGCGGTCCGCAAGGTCCACCGGGAGATCCTCGCGTCCGCCCGACCCTCGCTCCCGCTGATCTGGAGCGAGTTCAACGCGGCCTACGACAACGATCCGGCGGTCACGGACTCGGCCTACATGGGTCCCTGGCTCGCGACGACGGTGAGCCGCTGCGATGGTCTCGCGACGATGATGTCGTACTGGACGTTCTCGGACGTGTTCGAGGAACAGGGCGTGATCCGCAAGCCCTCGTACGGCGGCTTCGGCTTGATCGCGGAGCGGGGCATCCCGAAGCCCTCGTTCAACGCATTCCGCCTGTTGCACCGGCTCGGCCACACCCGCCTCGCGCTCGCCTCGGATGCGGCGATCGCGACCCGCCGTGCCGACGGCACGCTCGTGATCGCGCTGTGGAACTACGCGCCGCCCGGGCGCCCGGGGCCCGCGCGCCGCTTCATCCTGCGATTCCCCGGCGCCGGCAACGCGGTCGCGACGGTCACGCAGATCGATTCCCTGCACGGCGACTGGCTCGCGGCCTACCGGCGCATGGGGTCACCGCGGTACCCGACCCGGCCGCAGATCGCGGCGCTCCGTCGGGCCGCCGAGCTTCCCCCGCCGGTGTCGATCCCGCTGCACGACGACGCCGTGACACTGACCTTGCCCGCCTACGCGCTCACGCTGATCGAAGTCCCGTCGCGCCCCGGATCCAAGGTCCCCGGCGTATGATCGGACCCACCGGGCCGACCGGAGCGTCGATGGTGTTCAGACAACTGTTCGATCCGACGTCCTCGACGTACACCTACCTGATCGGCGATCGCGCGACCCGCGAGGCCGTGATCGTCGATCCCGTGCTCGAGCACTGGCAACGCGACGCGGCGCTGGTGCGCGAGATCGGACTCACGCCGGTCGCGATCCTCGAAACCCACGTGCACGCCGACCACGTGACCGGCGCGTGGTGGCTGAAGCGCGAGTTCGGCTGCCCGATCGCGCTGTCCGCAGCGAGCGGCGCGCAGGGCATCGACCGACCGCTCGCCGACGGCGATCGCGTCCCGTTCGGGCATCGGCACCTCGCCGTCCGCGCGACCCCGGGGCACACGCCGGGGTGTCTCACCTACGTGCTCGACGACGAGAGCGCGGCGTTCACCGGCGACTGCCTGCTGATCCGCGGGACCGGGCGCACCGACTTTCAGCGCGGGGATGCGGCTGCGATGTACCACTCGATCCGCGAGCGCATCCTGAGCCTGCCGGGCGCCTGTCTGCTGTATCCCGCCCACGATTATCGAGGGCTCACGGTCAGCAGCGTCGCCGAGGAGCGCCATTACAACCCCCGGGTCGCGGATGGCGTCGCGGAGCGCGACTTCCTGGGCCACATGCGCAACCTGAACCTGCCGCACCCGAAGCTGCTCGATCGAGCGGTGCCGGCGAACCTGCGGCTCGGTGAACCCGATCCCGGCATCGAGGCGCGCGATCGGCCGAACTGGGCGCCCTTGCGCTTCACGGTCGCCGGCCTGTGGGAAATCGAACCCGCGGGCCTCGCCGAGTGCGCCGACGAGGTGCTGATCCTCGACGTGCGCTCGGCGGAGGAATTCCAGGGGCCGACGGGGCACATCGACGGCGCGCGCTGCATCCCGCTCGATCAGCTCGCCGCCCGCGTCGACGAGCTCCCGCGCGATCGTCCGATCGTCACGGTCTGCCGGAGCGGCTCGCGGTCCGCGCAGGCGGCCGTGCTGCTGCAAAAGGCCGACTTCAAGCGGGTCGCGAATCTCGCCGGCGGGATGCTGCGCTGGACCGCCGAACATCACCGGAGCGTCAGCCCATGAAATTGACCGAATCGCTCCTGCTCGCGCTGAAGGCGCACGGCGCGCGCTTGATCTTCGGGATTCCTGGGGATTTCGCGCTGCCGTACTTCCGGATCATCGAGTCCTCGGCGATCCTGCCGCTCTACACCCTGTCGCACGAGCCGGGCGTCGGGTTCGCGGCCGACGCCGCCGCGAGGATCGGCTGCGCCCCGGCGGTCGCGGCAGTGACCTACGGTGCCGGCGCGCTGAACATGGTCAACTCGGTCGCGGCCGCTTACGCGGAGAAGGTCCCGCTGGTCGTGCTGTCGGGCGCGCCGGGCAAGGACGAGGCGCGCTCGGGACTGCTCCTGCACCACCAGGCGAAGCGGATCGACTCGCAGTTCGAGATCTTCAAGGAAGTCACCTGCGACCAGGCGCGGCTCGATGACGCGGCGCAGGCACCGGCCGAGATCGCGCGCGTGCTCGCGAGCTGCCTGCGTCGATCGGAACCGGTGTACCTCGAGATTCCACGCGACATGGTCGCGGTCGAGTGCGCCGAGGTGGTGCCGGCGGCGCCGGTGGTACCGGACCCCGAGGCGCTCGATGCCTGCGTCGAAGACATCCTCGAGCGATTGGCGCGCGCGCACGCGCCGGTCTTGATGGTCGGCGTCGAGGTCCGCCGCTACCGCCTGGAGCATCGCGTCGCGCAGCTTGCACGGCGGCTCGGGCTGCCCGTCGTGTCCGGATTCATGGGACGCGGACTGCTCGCCGACGAGGACATGCTGGTCGGCACCTACATGGGCGTCGCCGGCACGCCCGAGATCACCCGGCTGGTCGAGGAGTCCGACGGGTTGTTCCTGCTCGGCGAGATCATCTGCGACACCAACTTCGCGGTCTCGGAGACGCGGATCGACATGCGCAAGACGATCCAGGCGCTCGACGGCCGCGTGACGCTCGGCTATCACACCTATCCGGAGATCCCGCTCGCCGCGCTCGTCGACCGGATGCTCGAGCGGGTCGGCACGATCGAGCGGCCACGGCCGGCGGCGCGCCCGTCCTTCCCGCGGGGACTCGTCGCGGACGATGCACCGATCTCGCCGAGCGACGTCGCGATTGCGCTCAACGACCTGCTCGCGCGTCACGGCCGGATGCCGATCGCATCGGACATGGGCGACTGTCTGTTCACCGCGATGGAGATCGCGCCGACCCCGCTGGTCGCGCCGGGCTACTACGCGACGATGGGCTACGGCGTGCCGGCCGGTCTCGGCTTGCAGGCGGCCACCGGCGAGCGCCCGCTGATCCTGGTCGGCGACGGCGCGTTCCAGATGACCGGCTGGGAGCTCGGCAACTGCCGTCGCTACGGCTGGGATCCGATCGTGGTGGTGTTCAACAACGCGAGCTGGGAGATGCTGCGGACCTTCCAGCCCGAATCCCGCTTCAACGACCTGGACCGCTGGGATTACGCCGGGATCGCGGCCGGGCTCGGCGGGGATGGCGTCCGGGTCGACACGCGTGCACAACTGCAAGCGGCGCTCGCCCACGCCGCCGCCACCCGCGGGCGATTCCAGCTGATCGAGGTTACGATCCCGCGCGGCGTGCTGTCGACGACGCTCGCGCGCTTCGTCGCGGGCGTGAAACGCTTGAGCGGCTGATCCGCGATCGGGCGCCGCCCGCCTCGACGCCTCAACCGAACAATTCGCGCGCGAGCTGCGCGGACTCGTCGCGGATCGCCGCGACTCGCGGCGCGAGATGGCCAGGCGACACTGGCGGCGAGGACCATTCGTCCCGCACGCAATGGGCCGCGAGTTCGGCGGCGATCCCGTCCGGCTCGAGGTCGGCGAACTCGGGCGAATGCATCAAGCGCATGCTGAACAGGTCCGCCATCTGCACGATCCGCGGCAATTCGTGCCCGCCCCGCGGCGCACCCGGGCGATTCTCGTTGCCGTAGGCATGATGGTGCTCCACGACGTCGGCGAGATGCTTCGGCAGCGACCAACGGCCGCAGACGAGCGCACCGATCTGGGCGTGATCGTATCCCAGCAGCGCGCGTTCGGTCTGCAGCAGGCCCTGCGGCGTTTGCCAATCCGAGGATTCGACGAGATCGAGATCCTCGCTCGCACCCTCGAACATCACGAAGCGGCCGATGTCGTGCAGCAGTCCCGCGAGATACGCCTGATCCGGCGCGACGTGCGCGGCCGGCGCGAGGCTCGCGATCGTGCGCGCGGCGACGGCGACCTGGAGCGCGTGGATCCACAGGTTCTTCCGCCCGACGCTGTGCGGCACGAACACCCGCGCAACCGACATCGAGGTGACGAGCGACGCGGATTCGCGGGCGCCGATCCGGATCGCCGCCTGCCGCACCGTGAGGATCGGCTTCGTCGGCGCGCTCGCCGCGGCGTTCGCGAGGCGCAGCAGCCGCACCGCGAACGTCGGATCCTCCTCGGCGAGCTTGACGAGCTTGTCGAAGTAGCCGGGATCCTCGGGGTCGAGCGCGACGATCCGCGCGACGATGGAGGGCAGCAGGGGTAGGTGCGCGATCCGTGCGACCAGTCGGTGCTGTTTGTTGGCATCGGGGCCGGTCGGGTGGTTCATGTCGCGTTACCGTCCCCTCGGGCGCACCGCCGGCCGCCGATCCGGCGGCTGGGTCGGGCTCTTCGGGGGATCTTCGGAGGCATTACGGATTCTTCATAGGTCTCGGGAGATGCGGCGCACCGGAATTTCGCGTACGATCAGGAGCTTATCCAGAAGGCGAGCCGCGATCCGCGCTCGCCCTCTCGTCCTTTCTCGACCATCGACGGCCTCATGGCAAGCGAATCCAGCGGCGGCAGTTCCATCTCCCTCGGGCCCGACGATAGCATCATCCGGAAGACCGAACTGATCATCAGCGGCGTGCTGCGCGGCGGCGTGCTGCTCAGCGTCGCGATCATCCTCGGCGGCAT
>JAJXYU010000310.1 GCA_021780395.1 Pseudomonadota bacterium | reverse complement strand
CGGCGAGGCCGAGGAGCGCGCCGAGGTCGCCGGGCGAGCGGACCAGGCCCGCGAACAAGCGCCAGGGGTCCGGCTGGCCGCTGCGGCTCGCATCGACGACCGCGCCCGGCAACTCGTCCGACGCGGTATCGACGATCGCGCGCACGACGAGGAACGGCAAGCCGCGGCTCGACGCGACGGCGGCGATCGCGGCGCTCTCCATGTCGATCGCGACCGCACCGCTCGCGCGGTGCGCGGCGTGCTTGGTCCGGGGATCCGCGATCGCCGTGCCTTGCGACAGGATCGCTCCTTCGCAGACCACCGGCCCGCGGCCGGCGAGTCGGCGCCGCTCGCGCTCGCGCCACGCGAGGCTCGTCGGGTAGCGTTCCCCGCCGGGACCGAGGATCTCGGCCGGGAGTACGATCGCGCCGGGTCGCAGTCGCGGATCGAGGCCGCCGGCGACTCCCCAGCTGAGCAGCGCGGCCGCCCCGGCGTCGACGAGGGCCTGCGCAGCCCCGGCGGCGGCCGCGGGCCCGATTCCCGCGACGATCACCGTCGTACGGCCGTCGAGCCGCTCCGAGCGGCCGCGCCAGCGGCGCACGTCACGCAGCGTGCGCGCCTCGGCGTCGAGCGCGACCACGATCCCGATCCCCGTCAATGGGTCACGGCCCTGCGGGACAGGGTGCGATACGCGGCGAGCGCCCACAGCGGGAAATACGCGGCGTAGCCGTGATAGCGCAGGTAGAACACCCGCGGGAAGCCGGGTGCCGTGAAGTGCGGATCGCTCCACAGGCCGTCGGTCCCTTGCTGGCGGACCAGCCACTCGGCGCCGCGCCGCGCGCTCTCGCTGCGCGCCTCGCCGGAGGCGACCAGCGCGAGCAGCGCCCACGCGGTCTGGTGCGGCGTGCTCGCGGCCTGGGCAGGCACGCCGGCGTAGCTGTCGTTGGTCTCGCCCCAGCCGCCGTCGACGTTCTGGCGCCGCTGCAGCCACGCGACCGCGCTGCGCACCGCGGGGTCGTCGGCCCGGACGCGCGCCTGCGCGAACGCGGTGAGCACCGACCAGGTGCCATAGACGTAGTTCGTTCCCCACCGGCCGAACCAGGAGCCGTCGGGTTCCTGCTCGCGGCGCAGGTAGTCGATCGCCTTGCGGATCACCGGCGCGTCGGCCGGTCGCCCGACTCGCGCGAGCAGCGTGACCACTCGCGCGGTGACGTCGCTGGTCGGCGGATCGAGGAGGGCGCCGTGGTCGGCGAACGGAATCTGGTTCAGGCGGTAGTGGGTGTTGTCGACGTCGAACGCGGCGAAACCGCCGTTCGAGCTCTGCATCCCCGCGAGCCAGTCGAGCGCGCGCGTGATGTTCGGAGCGTAGTCGCCGGCGCGGTTCGACTGATGCATCGCCCACGCGACGACCGCGGTGTCGTCGAGATCGGGGTAGTGCGGATTCGCGAACTGGAAGGCCCAGCCGCCGCCACCGAGGGTCGGCCGGTTCACCCGCCAATCCCCGGGCTCGTCCTGCAACTGGTGGAGCCGCAACCAATCGAGCGCGCGATTCGCCGCGTCGGTCGCGGCCGGATCACCGGCCTCCTGCATCGCGAGCGCGGCGAGCGCCGTGTCCCACACCGGCGACACGCAGGGCTGGCAATAGGCCGAGTCCGCGGTCTCGATCACCAGTTTGCGCAGCGCCGCCTTCGCGGTCACGCGGCGCGGATCGTCCGCCGGGTAGCCGAGCAGCACCATCATCTCGAGCGCGTTCACCATGGCGGGGAAGATCGCGCCCAGGCCGTCCTCGCCGTTCAGGCGCTCGAGGACCCAGTTCTCCGCGCGGCGGGTCGCAGCCGCGCGCATCGCACGCGGGATCAGTGGGTCGAGTCCGCGGAAGATCCGGTCGATCGCGAGGAACACGCGTGGCAGCACGCCGCCGCGGCGGCGGATCTCGGCGAAATAATGTCGCTCCTGCTCGGGTGGTACGGTGAACAGTTCCCGCAGGTTCACGCCGCGCGGGTTCTTCGCGCGGGGTTTTCTGGTGCACAGCACGAACAGCGGCACCATCACGGTCCGCGACCAGTAGGAGACCTTGTCGAGGTGGAACGGGAACCACCGCGGCAGCAGCATGATCTCGACCGGGATGTAGGGCACCCCGCGCCACGGGATCTCGCCGAACAACGCGAGCGCGATCCGCGTGAACACGTTCGCGCGGGCGGCTCCGCCGCGCTCGAGGATCGCCTCGCGCGCGCGGCGCATGTGGGGCGCGTCGGGATCGTCGCCCTGCAGCTTCAACGCGAAGTACGCCTTCACGGTGCAGCTCAGGTCGAGCGCTCCGCCGTGGTAGAGCGGCCAGCCGCCGTGATCGGCCTGGTGCGCGCGCAGGTAGACGCCGATCTTGCGTTCCAGCGTGGTGTCGATCTCGTCGAGGTAGTGCATCATCATCACGTACTCGGCGGGTATCGTGCAGTCCGCTTCCAGCTCGAACAGCCAGTTCCCGGCCGCGTCCTGCCGCGCGAGCAGCGCGTCGCGCGCCGCGGCGACCGCGACGGTTAGCCGATCGTGCGCGCCGAGGCTCTGCGCGCGCAGCGTCTCGCGGCCCGCCGCGGAGGGTGTCGCCGGTTGCGCGGTGCTCTTCATGCGCCTGATCTCCCGTAGCGATGTCGTTGCGCGTCTTCCGCCGCGGTCAGGTTCGCGTCCGGCGCCGGTGCGCCGATCGTCGCCGGCAGCTCGCCGAGCGGCAGGCCGCGCGCCGCGAACGCGAACAGGCCGCGCAGCGTCGAATTGCTGCGCACGGCGAGGTCGCTGCACAGACGCGTCATCGCGACAGCCGTATGCGATACCTTGACCTCCGACCCCGCCGTGAAGCCCGGGTTCCGATCGATGTTGCGCAGGGTCAGCGCCGCGAGCCCGACGGCCCACAGGCAGAACCGGCGGATCCCGGTCTCCCGTCGCGGCATGAGCAGGGTGTAATCCAGCGCGTTGCGCAGGTGCGCGTGCGCGACCCCGACCAACTCGTGCAGGCCGTCCGCGAAGCCGGGCATTGGCGGCGCGGCGCGCAGTTCGGACAGATCGACGCCGTGCCGGTCGAACACCTCGCGTGGCAACCAGCAGGCGCCGCGGCTGCGATCCTCCCAGACGTCCTTCAGGATGTTGGTCATCTGCAGTCCCTGGGCGAACGAGACCGCCCGTGACCGCAGCGCCTCGCCGTGGCGCGCGATCGCGGGGGAATAGTCGCAGAACAACTCGGTCAGCATCTCGCCGACGACGCCCGCGACGTAATAACAATAATCGTCCAGGTCGCTGGATCTCGCGAGCCCGTGCAGGCTCGCGCTCGACTGGAAGCGCGGCATCCCGTAGCACATCCGTTCGACGCAGCGCAGGATCGCCGCGCGCTGCGCGTCGTTGAACTGTGCGGTCACGCGTATCACGCCCGCGATGTGGGCGACGAGGTCCCGTTCGGCCGGCAGCGTCTGGTCGCTCAGCCGCCCGGCGAGTTCATCGACAAGCGGCTCCGCCGCCGCGCGTCCGGCGACGATCTCCTTGAAACGGTCCAGATACCGCTGGGTCTCCTCCGGTGCGATCGTCGGCTCGTCCTCGATCGTGTCGGCGATCCGGCAGAGCAGGTACGCATTGGTCACCGGGGCGCGAAGCGCCCCCGGGAGTTGCGGGATCGTCAGCGCGAAGGTGCGCGAGACATCCGGCAGGATTCTCCGCTGATAGTCGTCATCGGCACTGCCGGTCTGCATCGCGTGTGATCTCCGGACTTGCGCTTTGGGGCGCCACCGGCGCGCAAGCCGTTGAATATATAGGCCGCCGTTCGCGCAGGCAACCGCGCTCGGCTGCCTGCGCAGCCCCGGGAAGCACCCGGTCGGCGGCCCCCGGGGCGCTGGCTCGGGAGCCGCCCGCGGTGGGCCCCGACCGGCGGCGGGGGCCGCGCGCCGCTGTCAGGAGGCGTTCTTCGCCTTCGCCCGCTGCGCGATCACCTCGTCGGCCACGTTTCTCGGGACCGGATCGTAGTGCGAGAACTCCATCGTGTACGAGGCGCGGCCGCTGGTCATCCCGCGCAGGTGGCCGATGTAGCCGAACATCTCCGACAACGGCA
>JAJXYU010000358.1 GCA_021780395.1 Pseudomonadota bacterium | reverse complement strand
GCCTCGATCTGGGTGATGTACACCGAGAACGCGAACATGATGCCGATGGCATCGCAGGCCCTGCATCACGCGATGGCCCGCTGACCGCCGTCAATGCGGCGGGAAGTTCGCGAGGACCGCGTCGACCGCCTGACGAATCGGTTCCCCCGGATTCTCGAGATCGGCGCGGCTCAATTCCTTTCTCGCCCAGCCATGCCACACGGGCTGACGCGTCCGCGCGTCGAACACGTCGATCGCGAGCGTGCCGTCGCGGTACCGGCGAACGCTGAGCTCCTGACCGAAATAGGGATAACCCCAGCCCCACGGGCCGCGATAGGGAAGCGGGTAGGATTGCACGTCGATGCGCTCGCGCGCGCCGATCGTGAAGTCGACGACGAAGTCCGCCACCGACGGATCGTCGACACGCTCGTAACCCTTGCGCGCGAGCGCCTGATCGACCGCCTCGCGCACCCGCCGGGGTACCAGCGGATTCATCACGTGCGCGTTCGGATCCGCGAGCGTGAGCCACGCGAAGCGGTGGTAGGCGGCGAAATCGGCGCGATGATCGTAATCGCTTCCGACCCGCATCGTCTCGCAGCCGGCGATCGCGATCGCGCCGCAGACCAGTGCGATCCCCACCATTCGCCCGAGCGATCTCGCCAGCACGGTTCTCATCACGAACTCCTTCGCGTCCCCTGACGCACGTCCCTTGCGAAAGCCGCCGCAGGATCGCCCCGGCGCTCCTGCAGAGCCTGCGCGCCGGTGTCGCCCGGCGCCATACGCGAAACTACCGAGGGTCGCGCGGCGCGGACGGACCCTTAGGTAGACCTGCGGATCGACGTCGGCGCGGCCTCGCGCGCAGGATCGACCGTGGAGACGCGAGGACATGGAACGCGACCGCTGGGAGCGAATCGGAACGGTGACCTGGCGCTGGCCCGCGAGCGCGGACATGCGCGTACCCGCCATCGTGCTCGCCGACGACGCCTTGTTCGCGGCGATGGACGACCGCGTCCGCGAGCAACTGGTCAACGTCGCCAAGCTGCCCGGAATCGTCGCCGCCGCGGTCGCGATGCCGGACGCGCACTGGGGTTACGGCTTTCCGATCGGTGGGGTCGCGGCGTTCGACCCCGATACCGGGGGCGTGGTGTCCGCGGGCGGCGTCGGCTTCGACATCGCGTGCGGGGTCCGCAGCCTGTTGACCGGGATCCCGCGGTCGCAATTCGAGCCGCTACGCCACGCATTCGCCGACGAGCTCGCACGCAGCATTCCGGCCGGCATGGGTCGCGGCGGACGCCTGCGCCTCTCCGACGCAACGCTCGCGGACGTGATGACCGGTGGCGCGCGCTGGGCCGTGGAGCGCGGTCACGGAGAGCCGGCGGATCTCGAGCGGATCGAGGACGGCGGTCAGGTTCTGCATGCCAAGCCCGCGCACGTCTCACCGCGCGCGTTCGCCAGAATGCGCGAGGAGCTCGGTACGCTCGGGTCCGGCAACCACTACCTCGAGGTCCAGGCGATCGCCGAAATCCAGGATGCGCCCGCCGCCGCCGCGCTCGGCCTCGAGCCCGACGCGATCCTGGTCACGATCCATTGCGGATCGCGCGGCCTCGGTCATCAGATCGGGACCGATTACTTGCAGGAAATGGTGCACGCGGCACCGCAATACGGCATCCGGTTGCCGGATCGGGAGCTCGCGTGTGCGCCGGCCCGCTCGGAACTCGGCGAACGCTATGTCGGCGCGATGCGGGCGGCGATGAACTGCGCGCTCGCGAACCGGCAAGTCCTGACGCACCTCGTTCGCGATGTCTTTCACCGCTTGATCCCGGCGGCGCACCTGCGGCTGCTGTACGACGTGTCGCACAACGTGTGCCGGGAGGAGACTCACCCGATCGATGGCCGCCCGCGGCGCCTGCTGGTGCACCGCAAGGGGGCGACGCGAGCCCTTCCGCCGGGACACCCCGACCTGCCCGACGGGCTCCGAGCTCTCGGCCAACCCGTGCTGATCGGCGGGTCGATGGGAACCAGCTCGTACGTACTGCTCGGCGCGGGTGGCGCGGACCCGGTCGCGTTCCAGTCCGCCTGCCACGGCGCGGGGCGCAACCTCTCACGCACCGCGGCGTCGCGACGCTGGACCGGGCGGCAGATCGTCGACGCGCTCGCGGCGCGCGGGATCCTGATCCGCAGTCCCTCGATGCGAGGCGTCGCCGAGGAAGCGCCCGAAGCGTACAAGAGCGTGGACCGCGTCGTGGACGTCGCGACCGCCGCGGGGCTGGTTCGTCCGGTTGCCCGCGTCGCGCCGCTGATCTGTGTGAAGGGCTGAGCGAGCGCCCGGCGCACCGCGCTATGGAAAACCGCGTATTACGCGAGGAAGCGCGTTGCGACACAGTGCGAGGCATCGCCGGTCCTTCGGCGATGCGAAGCAGGACGAACCGCAGACTCGAAACGGAGGTCGGAACATGATGCGTGTCGAGACATTGATGTCGAAACAGGTGACCGCGTGCTCGCCGGGCGATTCGCTCGAGCAGGTCGCGAACGTGATGTGGAACAACGACTGCGGGTGCTTGCCCGTCTGCGCGTCCGTCGACGGAGGCGCCCCGCAGCCGGTCGGGATGATCACGGATCGCGACATCTGCATGTGCGGGATGTTCCAGCACAAGCCGCTCTCGGAGCTGCACGTCGCGGACGCGATGTCGAAGGGCATCGTGTCCTGCGGACCCGGGGATTCGCTCGACCGGGCGGAATCGTTGATGCGCGAAGCTCGAATCCGGCGCCTGCCGGTCCTCGACGCAGCCGGTGCACTGATCGGATTGATCACGCTCGCTGACATCGCCCGGGAAGCGGCGCGTGAGCGCTCGCGCGCCGCCCAGGACGTCACCGCGACCGAGGTCGGCGACACGCTCGCCGCGATCTGCGAGCCGTCGGCGCACGCACTTGCCGCGTGAGCCCGGTCGCCGGGCCACGCGCCCGGCGACCGGCGGCGAAGAGATCGCGATTCCCGTCGGCTCGATCGAACTGCGCGGAACCCTCGCAATCCCGCCGCGGGCACGCGGCCTGGTGATCTTCGCGCACGGGAGCGGCAGCGGGCGGCACAGTCCTCGCAATCGCTCGGTCGCACAACGTCTCGGGGCGGCTGCGCTCGCGACGTTGCTGTTCGACCTGCTCACGCTCGACGAGGAGCGGATCGACGCGGTCACCGCGCAATTGCGCTTCGACGTGCAAGGCCTCGCCGGGCGGCTGGTCCACGTGAGCGACTGGGCGGCGCGCGAGCCGTCGCTCGCGACGCTTCCGATCGGCTATTTCGGCGCGAGCACCGGCGCAGCCGCCGCGCTGATCGCGGCCGCCCGGCGACCTGCGATCGACGCGGTGGTATCGCGCGGAGGCCGACCGGACCTCGCCGATGCGGCCCTGCCCGACGTCCGGGCACCGACGCTGCTGATCGTCGGCGGCGACGATCCGCAGGTACTCGCGCTCAATCGCGCTGCGTTCGAGCACCTGGGCGGTCTGCGACGCCTGGACGTGGTGCCGGGCGCGACCCACCTGTTCGAGGAACCCGGCAAGCTCGAGGCGGTCGCAGATCTTGCGAGCGCCTGGTTCGAGCGGTATGCGACGCGCCGTGCGCCGCGCTGGGAGCTGTACCCGCACGGCGCCGACGTCGGAATCCGCGGATTCGGCGCGACCGCGGACGAAGCGTTCGACGGAGTCGGCCTCGCGCTGACGTCGGCGATCTGCGATGTCGGCCGGGTCCGTGCGTTGCAATCCATCGAGATCCGCTGCGCCGCGCCGGATCTCGAGGCTCTGCTGTACGCCTGGGTGAACGCGGTGGTGTACGAGATCGCGACCCGGCGCATGCTGTTCTCCCGCTATCGCGTGCGGATCCTCGACGGCGAGCTTCACGCGGTCGCGACCGGGGAACCGCTCTCGAGCGCGCGCCACGAACCCGCGGTCGAGGTCAAGGGCGCGACGTACACGGATCTGCGGGTTCGCGAGCAGTCCGGCGGCCAGTGGGCCGCCCAGTGCGTGATCGACGTCTGATCGTTCCACGCGGGGCGATCACACCGGCCGGGTTGCGCCTTTACAATTCGATATGCATGA
>JAJXYU010000331.1 GCA_021780395.1 Pseudomonadota bacterium | reverse complement strand
CTCGTCGCGTCGGCCATCGCGGCCACCCTCGCGTCCGCCTTCGCGTCCGCCCTCGCGTCCGCCCTCGCGACGGCCGTCGCGGCCGCCGTCCCGGCGTCCATCGCGGCTGCGATGCCGATCGGTGCGGCCGTCGCGGGCGCCGTGACGCTCTCGATGGGCGTGGTGGGTGCTCGCCGGCGCGGGCGCGGGTTGTTCGACGGGCGGTGCCTTCTCGCCGAACAGCCAGATCCACAGCCGCTGGAAGATCCCGAGTTGCCGTGCGGGCGGCGCCGCGGGTGCCGGTGCGACGGGTGGCTCGGGGGCCGCGGGCGGAATCGGTGCGGGTGCGGTCGGCAGGACCGATGCGACCAGCGGCACGTCCGCGGGCGGCTTCTTGTCGCGATCGCCGATCGCCGAGTCGTCGACGGTCGGCGTCTCCGGGATCAGGAAACTCAGGGTCGTGTTCTCCGGCAGTTCCTTCTCGTCGTCGCGGATCCGTCGCAGCGAGTACGCCGGCGTCTGCAGATGCGGGTTCGGGACGATCACCAGCGAGACGCGGTCGCGGACCTCGATCTGCCGCAGGCCCTCGCGCTTCTCGTTGATCAGGTAGGTCGCGACGTCGACCGGCACCTGCGCGATCACGCGGCCGGTGCGCTCCTTGCGCGCTTCCTCGCCGATCAGGCGCAGCAGCGCGAGCGACATCGATTCGACGCTGCGGATCGAGCCCACCCCGCCGCAGCGCGGACACCCGATGTGCGTCGTTTCGCTGAGCGCCGGGCGCAGCCGCTGCCGCGACATCTCCAGGAGGCCGAAGCGCGACAGCCGGCCGATCTGGATCCGCGCGCGGTCCATCTTCACCGCTTCGCGCAGCATGTCCTCGACCGCGCGCTGGTTCGCGGGCAGTTCCATGTCGATGAAGTCGATCACGATCAGACCGCCCATGTCGCGCAGCCGCAGCTGCCGCGCGATCTCCTCGGCGGCCTCGAGATTCGTGTTGCGGGCGGTCGCCTCGATGTCGCCGCCGCGCGTGCTGCGCGCGGAGTTGATGTCGATCGCGACCAGGGCTTCCGTCTGGTCGATCACCAGGCTCCCACCCGAGGGCAGGGTGACCTTGTGCGAGTACGCGGACTCGATCTGGCTCTCGATCTGGTAGCGCGTGAACAGCGGCACCGGATCCTGGTAGAGCTTGAGCATGCGCTGCGCGTCCGGCGGCATGAAGCGCTGCATGTACTCCTGCGCCCGCTGGAACGCCTCCGGCTGATCGATCAGGCACTCGCCGATGTCGTCGGAGAAGTAATCGCGGAGCGCGCGGGTCACGGCGTCGCTCTCCTGGAAGATCAGGAACGGTGCGGGCTTCGATTGCGCGCCCTCGGCAATCGCGTCCCATGCGCCCTTCAGGTGATCGAGGTCCCACTGCAGCTCTTCGGTCGAGCGGCCGACGCCCGCGGTGCGCACGATCGCGCCCATCCCGTCGGGAATCTGCAGGGCGCTCATCGCCTCGCGCGTGTTGTCGCGGTCCTCGCCCTCGATCCGGCGCGAGACGCCGCCCGCGCGCGGGTTGTTCGGCATCAGCACGAGGAAGCGTCCGGCGAGGCTCACGAACGTCGTGAGTGCCGCGCCCTTGTTGCCGCGCTCCTCCTTCTCGACCTGGACGATGAGCTCCTGGCCTTCCTGCAACACGTCCTTGATGTTGATCCGGGCGCCGGACGCGGGCTGCTGGCGGAAATATTCCTTCGCGACTTCCTTCAGCGGCAGGAAGCCGTGGCGCTGCGCGCCGTAGTCGACGAACGCCGCCTCGAGGCTCGGCTCGACGCGGGTGATCCGGCCCTTATAGACGTTGGATTTTTTCTGTTCCCGGGAGGGAATCTCGATCGACAAGTCGTAGAGTTTCTGACCGTCGACCAAGGCGACTCGCAATTCTTCTTCCTGAATTGCGTTGACGAGCATTCTTTTCATGTGCCCCAACTGATTGGATAGGGGCCGAGGAGCGCAGGAGACCAGGTGCCGGGACCGCAGCGCTCGAGGCGATGCAGGTCGGGACGCCGACGAGTGCAAGCACTGCAATCGGCAGTATCACGATCCCGATAGACCAGAACGCGTACGACAAACCCGGGGCCCCAATACTCGATGGACCGCTTTGAAGGGGCGCCGGCGCTCGTTGCGAGGCGTCGTCGCGTCCCTAAAAACTCTCGGCCGAACGATGGTCTGGATGTCCAGAACCAACTAAACTGCGGCTCCCCCGCGAAAGGGGGGCGCCACCGGAAACCACTGCCGTCGCGCGTCGTCCCGGATCGGGAGTCGCGCCCTGGCGAGGGTTCGGGGACATTACCACGGTCGATCCCTATGGTCAATATAATCAACGCCTTAGATTTCCCCGGATCGCCGCGATGACGAACGCCAGGTCAGGCCCGGCGGCGGCTCGGGAATCGCGCAGCACGGTCGCCACGCAGCGGATCGACGCCGCCGACGCGGGCAAGCGGATCGACAATTTCCTGCTGCGGCACTTCAAGTCCGTGCCGCGCAGCCGCGTGTACCGGCTGCTGCGCAAGGGCGAGGTGCGCGTGAACGGCAAGCGCATCGACGCCGATTACCGCCTCGAGGCCGGCGACACCGTGCGCCTGCCGCCGGTGCGCATCGAGCACGAGGCGGGGCCGGGGCGCCCCTCGGCCTCGCTCCAGGCGCTGATCGAACGGGCGGTGATCCACGAGGATCGGCACCTCCTGGTGATCGACAAGCCGAGCGGGGTCGCGGTGCACGGCGGCAGCGGGATGAGCTTCGGCGTGATCGAGACCTTGCGCGCGGCCCGGCCCGACGAGCCGCTCGAGCTCGTGCATCGGCTCGACCGGGATACCAGCGGGTGCCTCCTGGTCGCGCGCGATCGACCGACGCTGGTCGCGCTGCACGCGCTGATCCGCGACGGCGGCATGCACAAGACGTATCTCGCGCTGCTCGCCGGCTCCTGGCAGCTCGGCAAGAAGCGCATCGATGCGCCGCTCGCGACCGACGCGCGCGAGCGCGGCGAGCGTCACGTGCACGTCGCCGCCGCCGGCAAGGCCTCGGTGAGCCTGTTCAAGCCGGTGCAGTTCTTCGGATCGCTCGCGACCCTGATGGAGGTCGAGATCCCGACCGGCCGCACGCACCAGATCCGCGTGCACGCACGCCACGCCGGGCATCCGGTGCTCGGCGACGACAAGTACGGGGATCGCGAGCGCAATGCCGCGATGCGCGAGTTCGGGCTCGACCGGATCTTCCTGCACGCGCACTCGGTCGCGTTCGACTGGCCGGGCACCGGCGTGCCATTCCACGCGAGCGCGCCGCTCCCGCCGGACCTCGCCGCGGTGATCGATCAGCTGTCGCGGGTGCGCAGCGGCAAACGCCGCGGCCCCCGCGCTCAGGGCAAGCGCGCTCAGGGCAAGGGGTAGCCGCAGGCGCGCAGCGTCGCCGCGAGCCGGATCAACGGCAGGCCGACGAGCGCGGTCGGGTCGCGGTTGTCGATCGACTCGAACAGCGTGATCCCGAGGCCCTCGCACTTGAAGCCGCCGGCGCAGTCGAGCGGCGACTCGTGTGCGACGTAGCGCTCGATCTCGGTGCGCGCGAGCGCGCGGAACGCGACCACGGTGCGGTCCAGGAACTCGTGTGCGGCGGCGTCGCGCGCGCGCATCACCGCGACCGCGGTCAGGAACTCGACCCGGTGACCGGCGCAGTCGCCCAGCTGCTCGATGCAGCGCGCGGCGCTGCCGGGCTTGCCGAGGATGCGCTCGGCACCGGGCTCGCCGAGCACCGCGATCTGGTCCGACCCGATCACCCAGGCGTCGGGCGCCTCGGCGGCGACGCGCGCGGCCTTCGCGCGCGCGAGACGCGCGACCAGCGCGGACGGGGCTTCCCCGGGCTGCGCGGCCTCGTCGACCCCGGACGGGCGACACTCGAACGCCAGTCCGAAGCGCTCGAGGAGCTCGCGCCGGTAGCGCGACGTCGACGCGAGAATGAGTTTCGGTGGAGACTGCAAAAACAACGACTTGCGGCCTGCTTTTCTTTGACAGAGGGGTGGGGCGCCCCTATTATACGCGGCCCATGTCGAGTGGCTCGGACGAACCCGTCGATT
>JAJXYU010000293.1 GCA_021780395.1 Pseudomonadota bacterium | reverse complement strand
AGCTCAGCCGTTCGGAGAACCGCGTCCAGTCCGGCGTCCAGCCGAAATCGGCCGGGTAGATGTCGGTCGTGAGCCGTTCCTCGAAGCCGTGCAACTGATCCGGTCCGCAGAAATGCATCTTGCCGGACAGCACCGTTTGATAGCCTGCATCCCGCAGGTAATGCGCGAACGTCGGCACCGCCGCAGGCAGCTCGGCGGCGTTGTCGAAGGCGCCGATCAACGACGGCAGGCGTCCCGCCATCCACGAGAACCGCGACGGCGCGCACAGAGGGCTGTTGCAATAGAACGAGTCGAACACGACCCCGCTCGCGGCGAGCGCGTCGATTCGGGGGGTGCGGCTCGTCGGATTCCCATAGGCGCGCAGTGCGCCCGCGGTCAATTGGTCGGCCATCAGGATCAAGACATTCGGTCGCGCGTTCAACTGGCATCACTCCACAGCGGCGGGGCAGGCTGCCCGGATGGGCGGCCCGTGAAGGGTCTTAACCAGCTATAATGACATGCGCCTTCGGATGAGGCCAACGCCGTCGATTCCCACAGCGTTGTCGTAATGCGACAATGCCCGGGCGTGACGGCCTCGCCATGGGTCGGGGGCTGTCGCATCTGGATCCGAGACCGTCGCGATGAGTTAAGTGTCGCCTCCGAGCGGCCCTTAGTATGCGATGCTGACGTCCAGGGCGCGGAACGAGCGCGCGAGACCCTTGAAAAAGACAGCTGGAGACCGCGATGGCCGAGCAGACTGAAGGTGATTTCGATCTGGCGTCGCTGAACGACGAAGAATTGATCGAGCAGGTGCACGACGACCTCTACAACGGCCTGAAGGCGGAAGTGGAGGAAGCGACGCGGATCTTCCTTCAGCGCGGATGGGCGGCGGAGAAGGTGTTGAACGATGCGCTGGTCGAGGGCATGCGCATCGTCGGCATCGATTTCCGGGACGGCATCCTGTTCGTTCCCGAGGTGCTGCTCGCCGCGAATGCGATGAAGGGCGGGATGGAGATCCTGCGACCGTTGCTCGCCGAGACCGGCGTCGAACCGATCGGCAAGGTCGTGATCGGCACGGTCAAAGGCGACATCCACGACATCGGCAAGAACCTCGTCTCGATGATGCTCGAGGGCGCGGGCTTCGAGGTCATCGACCTCGGGATCAACAATCCGGTGGAGAAATACCTGGATGCGCTGGAAAAGCACAAACCGGACATCCTCGGGATGTCGGCGCTGCTCACCACGACGATGCCCTACATGAAGGTCGTGATCGACACGCTGAAGGAGCGGGGCATCCGCGACGATTTCATCGTGCTGGTCGGCGGTGCACCCTTGAACGAAGAGTTCGGCAAGGCGGTCGGGGCCGACGCGTACTGCCGGGACGCGGCGATCGCGGTGGAAACCGCGAAGGCGCTGATCGCGAAACGCCGCAGCGGCCGCGCCGCGGCGAACTGAGCAGGCGCCCGGGGGTCTCGATGGCGCTCGACGGGCAGGGCACGCTGATCATCGCCTGCGGTGCGCTCGCGCACGAGGTGACGGCGTTGCGCACCGCGAACGGCTGGAACGCGCTCGACGTGCGTTGTCTGCCGCCGGAGTTGCACAACCGGCCGGAGCGGATACCGGCAGCGGTCCGGGAGCTGATCCGCGAATCCCGGCCACGCTATCGATCGATTTTCGTCGCCTACGGCGATTGCGGGACCGGCGGGCGGCTGGACGAGATGCTGGCGTACGAAGGCGTCGAACGCATTCCGGGAGCGCATTGCTACGAGTTCTATGCGACCGAACGCGTGTTCGCCGCGCTCGCCGACGACGAGCCGGGCTCGTTCTACCTCACCGACTTCCTGCTGCGGCACTTCGAACGTCTGGTGATCCACGGTCTGGGCATCGACCGTCATCCGGAACTGTTCCCGGTCTATTTCGGCAACTACCGGCGCCTGGTCTACCTCGCGCAGCGGCCGGATGGGAACGCCGAGCGTGATGCGCGCGCGATCGCCGAGCGCATGGGGCTTGCGTTCGAGTACCGGTTCACCGGCTACGGGACGCTCGCGACGAGCCTGGGCGCGGCGGTCGAACGCGGTGGGGTTGCGACGCACAGTGACGAACGACGGGTGAGCGAATGGGCGAATTGACGATCATCTCCTGGCGCGACATCCCGGCGCAGGTGATCGCTAAACTGGGCCGGAAATCGGCGAAGGTGCAGCTCTCGTCGCGCTTCCAGGAAGCCGTCGACCGCGCCGCGATGCGTGCCGGCAAGGGCAGTTCCGACGCGTACCTCGCGGATTGGAAACGCAGCGCCCCGCGACCCTGCGGCGACGACCTGCAGGCCGAAGCCGCGACCGAGGCGGCTTCGCTCGAAGCGCGGTACAGCGACGCGGATCTCGAACGGTTGATCCGCGCGAAAGGCCTGGACCCGGGACCCCCGCCGGTCGAAGGCTCGGCCGAGCCCGGCACCGGAGTCTCCTGATGTACTCGGTGCGGCAATGGTCCGTGCGGCACGCGCGCGGGCTCAACTCGTTCTATCGTGGATTCGAGGCGGTGCTCGTGCGCTTCCACCGCCTGTTCGAATGGATCGGGTACGAGCGTCTCGAACGCCCGGTCGCGTTCGTCGAGCGCAACGTCAAGGGGCTCCTGTTCGACTGCCAGATGTGCGGGCAGTGCGCGTTGAGTTCGACCGGCATGTCATGTCCGATGAACTGTCCGAAGACCCTGCGCAACGGTCCCTGCGGGGGCGTGCGCGCGAACGGCCACTGTGAAGTGAAGCCGGAAATGAAATGCGTCTGGGTCGAGGCGTTCCGCGGGAGCCGTCGCATCGACGGCGGTATCGACGCGATGAGCGAGGTCCAGGTCGCGGTCGACCAGCGCCTGAAGGGCCGGTCCTCGTGGCTGCGCGTCGTGCGCGAGAAGACCGCGAAGCCCGCAGCGGCCGCGCCGGCGGCGAAGCCCGCGGGAGGGACGAGCCGATGAAGTTCGCCGACGAACCGGCGCCCGGCCAGCCGCTGCCGCCGCTGCCGGGCCACAGCTCTCCCGGGAGGCTCGAGCGGGTGTTGCGCGCGGGTTCGTTCGCGGTCACGACCGAGCTCGCACCGCCGGATTCCGCCGACCCGCAGGAGGTGTATGCGCGTGCGCGCGTGTTCGACGGGTACGCTGACGCGATCAACGCGACCGACGGCAGCGGCGCGAACTGTCACATGTCGAGCGTGGCCGTCTGCGCGCTCCTGACGCGCATCGGCTACGCGCCCGTGATGCAGATTTCCTGCCGGGACAAGAATCGGATCGCAATCCAGGGGGACATCCTCGGCGGCGCGGCGATGGGCGTGTGCAACATGCTCTGCCTGACCGGGGACGGTGTGCAGGCGGGAGACCACCCGCAGGCGAAGCCCGTATTCGATCTCGACTGCATGTCCTTGCTCGCGATCGCACGCACCTTGCGTGACGAAAGCCGCTTCCAGAGCGGGCGCAAGATCACGTCCCCGCCCCGTGTGTTCCTCGGCGCCGCGGAGAACCCGTCGGCGCTGCCTCACGACTGGCGCGCGCGCCGTCTCGCCAAGAAGGTCGCGGCCGGCGCGCAGTTCATCCAGACCCAGTATTGCTACGATCTGTCGCTGCTGCGCTCCTTCATGCGCCACGTCGAGGATCTCGGGCTCGCCGGCCGGGTGTTCATCCTCGCCGGTGTTGGCCCGTTGCGCTCGGCGAAGACCGCCGACTGGATGCGGCGCAACGTTCCCGGCATGCACATTCCCGATGCACTGGTCGACCGGCTCGCCGGCGCCAAGGACCCCGCCCGCGAAGGCCGGGACATCTGCGTCGAACAGATCCAGGCGATCCGCGAGATTCCCGGGATCAGCGGCGTGCACGTGATGGCGTACCGGCAGGAAGAGACCGTCGCCGAGATCGTCGACCGCTCGGGCGTGCTGGCCGGCCGCGTGCCCTGGTATCCGGGCCGCGACCCGGATCCGCCGGAACCACGCCCCCACGGCGCCGCCTGAGATCCCCGGACCGCGCGCCCGAGACCACATGAAACTCCACAGGATGACCCCATGACAGATACCGTAGTGAGTTCCGCGACCAAGGAAGTGGTGATCGGCTTCGAACGCCCGTTCGTGATCATCGGCGAGCGG
>JAJXYU010000263.1 GCA_021780395.1 Pseudomonadota bacterium | reverse complement strand
CATCTTCCCCAAACCGATCATCGCGATGTCCATCGCTTCGTCCCCTCGAGGGTCGTGACGCGCGAGGCGCCGCTCGCACCAGTATAGACCCGCTCAATCGGCGAGTTGGACGGTGATCGCGGTCGCGGTGAACGTGCGGGTCGCGGCCGCGTACCGCCCCTCGGCCGCGAGCGCGCGCATCGCGGTGGTGCCGTTCAGCGCGCCCTGCAGCGCGTTCGCGAAGTCCGCGTAGGTGTCGTAGTCGTCGACGCGGCCGGTCGCCGCGTGCGCGATCGCGTAGATCACCGCGGGCGCGGCGGCGTCCGGCACGATCGTCGGGTTCGCGCCGAGGGATTTCAGATCGACCGTCTCGGCGCCGACCGTGATCGTGTGCCGCGCGCCGATCGCGGGGTTGCCGAGGTCCGGCACGAGGCTCGCGCCGCCGAACGAGGCGAACGGGCTCGCGGTACCGGCCGCCCCCCAGCCGATCGTGAGCGCGGCGGGCACGGTCGAGGGACCGTCGAGCGCGCTCGCGGCGAAATCCGGCGGTGCGGACCCGAACGGCGCGACGACGCCGTGCGCCTCGACCGGATCGCCGACCGCACCGCCCGCCAACGCGAGCCCGCCGGTGTCGACCTGGTAATCGGCCGGATTCGCATCGCTCGCACTCGAACGGCCGGTCCCGGCGAACGTGAACGCGCTCGCGGTGCGCCCGCCGAGGGCGCCGAGCACCAGCGGCAGCGTCGTGCCCGCGGTCGTCGCGGGCGCGGTGGCGAGCACGCCGTCGACGCTCGTCGGCACGAGCCGCACGCGCCCCGCGCTCGCATCGAGCGCGACGTCGCCGGCCGCATCGCTGGTGGCAGAGCCGAACGCGACGATCCGCGAGCCGACCGAGACCGCCGCGATCGCCGGGGATGCCGCCGCGCTCGAGCCGAGCGTCGTGACCGCGGTCCCCGGTCCGAGCGTGACGGTCGCGGACCCGGTCACGAGGGACGGCACGCCGGCGGCCGACAGCCACGTCGCCGGCGCGAGCGTGACGAGGTCGCCGCGGCGCGCGACGACGAGACCCGCGAGCCGGTCGAACGCGGCGCTGCGTGCGCTCGTGCCCGCGAGCACCTCGGTCGCGTCGAACGCGACGTTCTGCGCGCTCGAGGTGAGCGTCGCGGTACCGCTGAGCGTGCCGGTCGCGATCGTCGCGGCGTTGCGGGTCTCGGCCGCGAGCGCGGCGCTCCCGGTCGCACCGACCGACGGGACCCCATCGACCTCGAGCGCGGTCGCCGCGCCGAGCGTGACCACGAGCTGCCCCGGCTGCGCAGGTCCGTCGAACGGCGCGATCCCGGTCGTGTACTCACCGCTCGCGGCCGCGACGCCCGCGAGCGGACCGCGCACGACCACGGGCTTCAGATCGAGGGGGATCGCGCTCGCGACCACCACCGGGCTCACCGTGACCGTCTTCAGCGCGAGGTTCACCGAGTTCGCGAGCGCCAGCGGCACCGACAGCGCGAGACTCGAGCTGCGGTTCGCAACGACGCGCAGCGGATCCTTCGGATCCAGGTTCACGGTGACCGTGACCACGCCGAGCGGCAGGCCCGAGGGCGCGACCGGCGTCAGCGCGACGCCACCCACGCTGCCGTCGTCGGCGACGATCTGCGCACCACGGTAATCGAGCGTCACGGTCGCGCGGGTGTAGCTGCCCTGGACCGCGGTGGGCGCGCCGAGCACCTCGTCGTGGTTCGCGAGACGCGCGAAATCGACCGGGGACCCGGCGGGGACCACCGCGACCGTGCTCGCGCCGTTCGCGGTCGCGAGCGTGACCGACACGAGGGTCACCCGGTACGCGAGGAAGTGCGCCGGCGAGGCGCCGAGCGTGACCACCGCGGTGCCGTCGCAGCCCGCGAGCATCCCCGCGAGCGCGAGCGGCGGGGCAAAGCGGCGAATCGCGATCGGGAGGCGCATCGCAGGCCCCGATCCTACGCCGAATGCCCGCTCCCCGGAATCGCGATTTGCTACGATGCCGCGCGCGATGGCGACGATCTCGACCCCCGACGACCCGCCGCTGATCCTCGGGATCGGTGGAACCACCCGACCGGGATCCGCGTCCGAGCGCGCGCTGCGGCACGTGCTCGCGCACGCGCGGGCGCTCGGCGCGCGCACCGAGCTCCTGACCGGCCCGCAGCTCGTGCTGCCGATCTACGTGCCGAGCGACGGCGAGCGCGACGCCGCGGTGCATGCGCTGGTCACGGCGCTGCGCCGCGCGAACGGGATCGTCGTCGCCTCGCCGGGCTATCACGGCTCCCTGTCCGGCCTGATCAAGAACGCGCTGGACTACGCGGAGGACCTGCGCGAGGACGCGCCGCCGTACCTCGAGGACCGCGCGGTCGGGGTGATCGCCTGCGCGACCGGCTGGCAGGCGACCGGCGCGACGCTCGCGGCACTGCGCTCGATCGTGCACGCGCTGCGCGGCTGGCCGACGCCGCTCGGCGTCGCGATCAACACCAGCGAGTGCCGCTTCGACGCCGACGACCGGCCATCGAGCCCGGCGATCGATCGCCAGCTCCAGATCCTCGCCGCGCAGGTCGTGCGGTTCGCCGAGCAGCGCGCCGCCTGGCAGCGCGCGGCGGCGCGCGCCGGGCGCGCGCACTGACCGGCGCGATGCCGACACCGGCCCCGAAATCGCGCGCGATGAGCGCCGGCTGGGGCCTCGCGACGCTGTCGCTGATCAACCTGTTCAACTATCTCGATCGCTACATCGTCCCGGCGTTGTTCGAGAGCCTGAAGCGCTCGCACCTCGGCCTGTCGGATGCGAACCTCGGCGCGCTGATGAGCGCATTCCTGCTGGTGTACACGCTGTCCGCGCCGGTGTTCGGCAGCCTCGGGGACCGCCGTCCGCGGCCGCGGCTGATCGCCGCCGGCGTCGCGCTGTGGAGCGTCGCGACCGTGCTGTCGGGCTTCGCCGGGTCGTTCCTCGCGCTGCTCGCGGCCCGCGCGTCGGTCGGGATCGGCGAGGCCGCGTACGGCACGATCGCGCCGAGCCTGCTGTCGGATTACTACCCGTCCGAGCGACGCGGCCGCGTGATGGCGATCTTCTTCGCGGCGATCCCGATCGGCTCGGCGCTGGGTTACGTGATCGGCGGCCTGGTCGACGCCCGCTACGGCTGGCGCCGCGCGTTCTTCGTCGCCGGCGTGCCCGGGCTCGCGCTCGCGGCGCTGTGTCTTGCGCTGCGCGATCCGCCGCGGGGCGCCCAGGACCCCGTGCCGCGCGAGCCGCCCGCGGCGAATCTCGCGCAGACCTACCGGCGCCTGCTCGGCAACCGTCCGTACGCGCTCACCGTGCTCGGCTATGCCGCCTACACGTTCGCGGTCGGCGGGCTCGCCGCGTGGATGCCCGCGTTCCTCGAGCGCGTGCGCGGCCTGCCGCGCGCGCAGGCGACCGTGAGCTTCGGCGAGATCGTCGTGATCACCGGCTTCCTCGGGACGTTCGTCGGCGGGTGGGTCGGCGACCGCTGGGCGCGCCGCACGCCGGCCGCGTTCCTGTGGCTGTGCGCGCTGTCGACGCTCGCGGCCGCGCCGTTCGTGTGGCTCGCGCTCGCGGCCGCGACGCCCCGACTCTATTACCTCGGGATGATCGTCGCCGAGTTCCTGCTGTTCCTGTCGACCGGCCCGGTGAACGCGGCGATCGTGAACCTGGTCTCGCCGCTCGAGCGGGCGACCGCGGTCGCGCTCTCGGTGTTCGCGATCCACCTGTTTGGCGATGCGATCTCGCCGTTCCTGATCGGACTCGTGTCCGATGCGACCTCGCTGGCGAAAGCGGTCCAGATCGTGCCCGCCGCGGTGGTCGTGTCCGGGCTCGGGTGGGTCTGGGCCGCGCGCGCTCAGCGACGCGCCTGATCGATCGCGCGCAGCGCGTCGGCGACGTCGCCGCGCTCGAGGAGATCCTCGATCGGCACCGGGACCTTGCGCCGCCAGTTCGGGTACTCCCGGTAGGTCCCCGGCACGTTCGCCGGCTCGACGACGCCGACCAGGTCCTCGAGCTGCACCGCGACCAGCGCCGCGCCGGAGCGCGCGAGGAAACGGTGCATCGCGGTCGCGAGCGCCGGCGCGTACGGCGCCGCGGGCGCCTCGGCGGGCGCCTCC
>JAJXYU010000156.1 GCA_021780395.1 Pseudomonadota bacterium | reverse complement strand
GAGCTGTACGCCCGGCCGGCCCAGGACCTCACGCTCGACTCGACGCCGAGCCCCGCGGACTATCATTTCGCGCTCGGCAGCGCCGACGCGGCCACCCTCGCCGAGTGGACGCCGCGGCTGGTCGCCGCGCTGCGCGGGCGCCCGGTGCTCCGTGACGTCTCGAGCGACCAGCAGAACGACGGCCTGGCCGCACGGATCACGATCGACCGCGATACCGCCGCGCGGCTCGGGATCAGCGTCGGCACCGTCGACAACGCGCTCTACGACGCGTTCGGCCAACGCATCGTCTCGACGATCTTCACGCAGTCGAATCAGTATCGCGTGATCCTGCAGGCGGCGCCCGCGCAGTTCCGGTCGATCGACTCGCTCGGCACGCTCTACCTGCCGTCCGCGGGCGGCGGCCAGGTGCCGTTGTCGGCTATCGCGACGGTGTCGGTCGGCACCGTGCCGCTGCGGATCGACCACCTCGGCCAGTTTCCGGCCGCGACCGTGTCGTTCAACCTCGCGCCCGGCGCGTCGCTCGGCGCCGCAGTCGACGCGATCACCCGGACCGAGCGCTCGATCGGCCTGCCGGCGAGCGTGCAAACCACCTTTCAGGGCGCCGCGCTCGCGTTCCGCAACAACCTGAAGAACGAGCTGCTGCTGCTGCTCGCGGCGGTCGTCGTGATGTACATCGTGCTCGGCGTTCTGTACGAGAGCTTCGTGCACCCGATCACGATCCTCTCGACGCTGCCGTCGGCCGGCGTCGGCGCGCTGCTCGCGTTGATCCTGACCGGGCACTCGCTGACCATCATCGCGCTGATCGGGATCGTGCTGCTGATCGGGATCGTGAAGAAGAACGCGATCCTGATGATCGACTTCGCGATCGACGCCGAACGGCACCAGGGCCTGAGCGCGCGCGAGGCGATCCGCCAGGCGTGCATGCTGCGATTCCGGCCGATCATGATGACGACCGTCGCCGCGATGTTCGGTGCGCTGCCGCTGATCATCGGCGGCGGCTACGGCGCGGAGCTGAGGCGCCCGCTCGGGATCGCGATCGTCGGCGGACTGCTGGTCAGCCAGGCGCTCACGCTGTTCACGACGCCGGTGATCTACCTCGGGTTCGAGCGGCTCGCGCGCCGGTGGCGCACGGCCGTCGACCGGGATACCGGCGCGGCGCCGCGGGAGGCGCGGTGAATTTCTCGGCGCCGTTCATCGAGCGGCCGATCGCGACCGCCCTGCTGACGGCGGCGATCGCGATCGCGGGCATCGCCGCTTTCGTGCTGCTGCCGGTCGCGCCGCTGCCCAACATCGACGTCCCGGCGGTGTTCGTGTCGGCGTCGCTCCCCGGCGCGAGTCCGCAGGTGATGGCGCGAACCGTCGCGACCCCGCTCGAGCGGCGGCTCGGCGCGATCGCCGACGTCGACGACATGACCTCGACGAGCAGCATCGGCCAGACGAACATCCAGCTCACGTTCGGCCTCGACCGCGACCTGAACGCCGCCGCACGCGACGTCGAGGCGGCGATCGAGGCGGCGCGACCGGACCTGCCGGCGGCGATGCCCAACAATCCGAGCTACTTCAAGCTGAACAGCTCGCTGTTTCCGGTGCTCGCGGTCACGATGACCTCGAAGGTGCTCACCCAGGGACAGATCTACGATGCCGCGGACGCGGTGGTCTCGCAGCAGCTCGCCGAGATCAACGGGGTCGGCGGCGTGAACGTGAGCGGCAGCGCGCTGCCCGCGATACGGGTCGAGGTCAATCCGTTCACGCTCTCCAAGTACGGCATCGGATTGCAGGACGTGCGGGCGGCGATCTCGAACGCGAACGCGAACTCGCCGAAGGGGTTCATCGACGCCGGCGGGCGGCGTTACACGATCACCACGAACGACAACGCCCGCGCCGCGCGCGACTACCGGAACCTGATCATCGCGGTGCGCAACGGGTCGGTCGTGCGCCTCTCGGACGTCGCGACGGTGGTCGGGATGAACGACGGCGCGACCGAGAACAGCCGCACCTACGGGGTCTACGACGGCAAGCCGGCCGTGTCGGTGCTGGTGTTCCAGCAGCCGGGCGCGAACGTGATCAAGGTGGTCGACGCGATCCGGCGGGCGCTGCCGCGGATCCGCGCCGAGATCGATCCGAAGATCGACCTCGCGGTGATCTTCGACCGGTCGGTGACGATCCGCGGCTCCCTGCGCCAGATCGAGCAGACCCTGGTGATCGCGATCGTGATGGTGATCCTGGTCGTCTACGCGTTCATCGGCAGCTACCGCGCCGCCCTCGTCCCCGCGGTCGCGGTGCCGGTGTCGCTCGTCGGCACGTTCGCGGCGATGTACCTGCTCGGCTATTCGCTCGACAACTTCTCGCTGATGGCGCTGACGATCGCGACGGGGTTCGTCGTCGACGACGCGATCGTCGTGATGGAGAACATCTCGCGACACATCGCCGCCGGCGTTCCGGCGCACCGGGCGGCGCTGATCGGCGCGCAGGAAGTCGGTTTCACCGTGCTCGCGATGAGCCTGTCGTTGATCGCGGTGTTCCTGCCGTTCGAGTTCGCCGGCGGCATCGTCGGGCGCCTGTTCAGCGAGTTCACCAACACGCTCGCGATCGCGATCATGATCTCGCTGGTGGTCTCGCTGACGACGACACCCGTGATGTGCGCGCGGCTGCTCGGCGGCGCGCACGAACGCCCGCCATCCCGGCTCGCACGCGGCTTCGCGCGCGCGTTCGATGCCCTGCGCGAGCGCTACCGCCGCTCGCTCAACGTCGCCCTCGACCATCCGCGCGTGACGCTCCTGCTGCTGCTCGCGACGATCGGTCTCAACGTCTACCTGTACGTCGCGATCCCGAAGGGGTTCTTCCCGCAGGAGGACACGGGACAGCTGCGCGGGGCGATCCGCGGCGACGCGACCGCCTCGTTCCACTTCATGAAGACGAAGCTCGAGCAGGTGACCCGGATCATCCAGCGCGACCCGGCGGTCGCGAACGTCGCCGGCGCGGTCGGCGGCTTCGGCTTCGGCCCGTCGGGCGGACCGCTCGCGACGATGAGCATCACGTTGAAGCCGCTCGCGGATCGGCGGGCCTCCGCGCAGCAGGTGCTCGACCGGTTGCGCCCGAGGTTCGCGCACATCCCCGGCATCCACGTGTACCTGCAGTCCGCGCAGGACATCGGCGCCGGCGGGCGGTCCGCGAACGCGGAGTACCAGTACACGCTGCTCGGCGACAACCTCCAGCAACTGTGGTTCTGGTCGCGCAAACTGCGCCTCGCCCTGCAGCACGTGCCCGAGGTCACCGACGTCGACAGCGACCTGCAGCCCGGCGGGCTGCAGTCCGACGTGATCGTCGACCGGGACACCGCGTCGCGGCTCGGCTTGACGGAGAGCCAGATCGACGAGACCTTGGGCGATGCGTTCGCGCAATCGCCGGTGTCCACGATCTACGACCCCTCGAGCCCGCAGCAGTACCACGTCGTGATGGAGATCGCGCCCCGGTACCAGCGCAGCCCCGGGGTGCTCCGGCAGCTGTACGTGAGCACGTCCGGGAGCCCGGTCAGCGGTACTCAGGCGACGCAGGCGGTCGCGGGCACGACGGCGATCACGGGTCTCGGAGGGGCTCCGGCCGCGGCGACCGCGGCCGCGGTCGCCGCCGATTCGGCGCGCAACCTCGCGACGAACGCGCTGGCGAACGCCGGGCGCGGCAACACCTCGACCGCGCCAGCGGTGAGCACGAGCCCGGAGACGGTCGTTCCGCTCGCGGCATTCGCCCACTTCGCGACCTCGACCGCGCCGGTCAGCGTCGAGCACACCGGAACCGCCGCGTCGACCACGATCGCGTTCAACCTCGCGCACGGCGCCTCGCTCGGCCAGGCGCTCGCGGCGATCCGGCGGACGATGGCGCGGATACACGTCCCCGTCACGATCCGGGGGACCGGCTACGGTACCGCGCGACTGTTCCGGCAGAGCGAGAGCAGCCAGCCGTTGATGCTCCTGGCGGCGCTGCTCGCGATCTACGTGGTCCTCGGGATGCTCTACGAGAGTTACGGTCAGCCGCTGACGATCCTCTCGACGCTGCCCTCGGCCGGCCTCGGCGCGCTGCTCGCGTTGATCGTCACGCGAACCGAGTTCAGCCTGATCGCGTTCCTCGGAATCCTGCTGTTGATCGGGATCGTG
>JAJXYU010000252.1 GCA_021780395.1 Pseudomonadota bacterium | reverse complement strand
AGAGCGTTCCGTCGTAGCCGCTGGTCTCCTTGCGGTGGTAGTACGCGGTGTTCGAGATCACGTCGAACTTGGAGAAGTGGCCGACGATCTTCAGCGACGGCAGGTAGAACCGGTCGGGCCGGCCGCGGCGCGTCGGATCCGCGCTCACGTAACGATCCTTGCCCGCGTTGCTGTAGATCGGCCAGTAGTCGTTCGTGTTCCCCGAATAACGATCCTGGTAATAGAACGTCGGGGTCACGCGCCACTGGTCGTTGATCGCCCAGACCGCGGCGAGCCGGAACAGCGAGGTGGTCGAATAGTTCGCATTGTGGCTCAGGTTCGCGAGCGTCACCGGGTCGATCAGGTCGATGTAGCCACCGTCGCGCCGGTACCAGACGTCGGCGCGTACGCCGAGCTTGCCCTGGATGATCGGCATCCCGCCGGCGATGCCCGCCTCGTAGCTCGGCGCGCCGCCCTGGGTGTACTCGATCGAGTCGCGGCTGTAGATGCTGCTACGCGTCAAACTCGGCGGCGTGGTGATGTAACGCACCGTGCCACCCTCGGAACCCGCGCCGAACAACGTGCCCTGCGGGCCGCGCAGCACCTCGACGCGCTGGATGTCGAAGGTCTGCGGCAGCGCCTCGTCCGGGTTGAACGCGAGCGCACGCATCTGGATCGGCGTGTCGTCGATGTAGATCCCGGTCGTGCCGGCCCCGCCGGTCGACGCGATCCCGCGGATCGAGATGTTGTTCGTGCCGGTGTTGTCGACGTTCACGCCGGGCGTGAACTTCGCGATGTCGTTGAAATCGCGGATCCCGCGCATGTCGAGTGCCGACTGGGTCAGCGCGGTCACGCTCAAGGGCACGTGGCTCAGGCGCTCGGCGTGCCGTGTCGCGGTCACGATCACTTCCTGCAGTGGGCCGCTCTGCGCGCTGCTCGATCCGGCGTCGGCCGCGGTCTGGGCGATCGCCGGTGGGCCGAGCGCCGCGACCACGAGACCGGCGGCGAGCACCGCGCTCCCGATCGAACGACTGTGGCTATCGCGCAACGCAGTGAAGCGAAAACATCCCGGCATGATGGTCCCTCAAGGTTGGTGACTGTCGAGTCACGGGGTCCGCGGTAGCCCCTCGCCGCCGCGATTTGCCCTTTGGCCGACCATAACGCCGGCCGCGGGGAAACGCAATTGCGGCGCGCGGGACGCACCCGAAGCGGGCGTCGCGAGCGGTCGCGTGCACGCGACGGGTGCGGGGCCCGGCCGGCGGGCGCCGCTTTGTGGGATCATGCGCGGATGATCGACCCATCCACCCGGCCGCGCTCACGGTCGTTGCGGCCGCTGCGGGCGGTGCTGCCGTTCCTGAAGCCCTATCGAGGGACCCTGGTCGCGGCGCTGCTCGCGTTGCTCGCGGCGTCGGCCGCCCTGTTGTCCTTGCCGATCGCGTTGCGCGAGATGATCGACCACGGACTCGCGGCGCACAGTTCGGCGACGATCAACCGCTATTTCGTCGGCTTTCTCGCCGCGGCGTTGCTGTACGGCGTGTTCGCGGCGCTGCGCTTCTACCTGGTGACCTGGCTCGGCGAGCGGGTCGTCGCGGATCTGCGCTCGGCCGTCTATGAGCGGGTCGTGCGGATGGACCCCTTGTTCTTCGAGACCACGCGCACCGGCGAGGTGCTCTCCCGCCTGACCGCGGACACGACGCTGGTGCAGTCGATCGCCGGCGTGAACCTGTCGATCGTGCTGCGCTCGACCCTGAGCCTGGTCGGCGCGCTGGTGATGCTCGCGCTGACCAGCGCGCGCCTCACCCTCGCGATCGTCGTGCTGATCCCGGTCGTGGTCGTCCCATTGATCGTCGTCGGCCGGCGGGTGCGCCGGCACTCGCGAACCTCGCAGGATCGGCTCGCGGAGACCAACGGACTCGCGGACGAGACCTTGAACGCGATCCAGACCGTGCAGGCGTTCACGCTCGAGGACCTGCAGAGCACGCGCTACCGGCACGCGGTCGAGGAGAGCTTCGCGGCCGCGATCCGGCGCACGCGGGTGCGTGCGGTGCTGACCGCGTTCGGGGTCGGGCTGATCTTCGGTGGGATCACGCTGGTGCTGTGGATGGGCGCGCATGCGGTGGTCGCGGGACACATGAGCGGCGGCGAGCTCGGCCAGTTCCTGATGTACGCGGGGTTGGTCGGCACCTCGGCGGCGGCGCTCTCGGAGATGTGGGGCGAGGTGCAGCGCGCGGCCGGCGCGATGGAGCGGCTGTCGGAGCTGCTGGATGCGCGCCCGGCGATCGCGCCGCCGGCGCACCCGGCGGTGCTCCCCAAGCGGGTCGAGGGACGGATCCGTTTCGACGACGTCGTGTTCCATTACCCCTCGCGCCCCGATGCGCCGGCGCTCGCGCACTTCAGCCTCGAGGTCGCGTCCGGCGAGCGCATCGCGTTCGTCGGGCCCTCGGGGGCCGGCAAGAGCACGACGTTCCAACTGCTACTGAGGTTCTACGATCCGCAGGCGGGGCGGCTCACGATCGACGGGATCGACCTGGCGAGCGTGCGTCCGCGCGACCTGCGCGCGCAGATCGGGCTCGTGCCGCAGGACACGGTGCTGTTCGGCGCGAGCGCGCGCGAGAACATCCGCTACGGTCGCCCCGGGGCGAGCGACGCCGAGATCGAGGCGGCGGCGCGGGCCGCGGCCGCCGACGAGTTCCTGCGCCGGCTCCCGCAGGGCTACGACACGTTCCTCGGCGAGCGTGGCACGCGGCTCTCGGGCGGCCAGCGCCAGCGGATCGCGCTCGCGCGGGCGATCCTGAAGGACCCGCCGATCCTGTTGCTCGACGAGGCGACCAGTGCGCTGGACTCGGAGTCGGAGCGGCTGGTCCAGGCGGCGATCGAGCACCTGATGCGCGATCGCACGACGATCATCATCGCGCACCGGCTCGCGACCGTGCTCGAGGCGGATCGGATCGTGGTGATGGATCACGGCCGCATCGTCGCGACCGGGACGCACGAGGAACTCATCCGGCGCAATCCGCTGTACGCGCGGCTCGCGGCGCTGCAATTCGGCGAGGCGGATGCGCCGACCGGGGAGGCGGGCGGTGCGCTCGCGGCGGGCGGCGACGCCGCCGTCGCCGCCCGCCGGTCGCGTTAGATCCGCGTCAGACCAGGCCTTCCTCGCGCAGCGCCTGCTGCACCTTCGGCCGATGGCCGACACGGGCTTGATACGCGGCGAGTGTCGGCCACTTGCCGAGGTCGACGCCGACGTGCGCGCCCCAGCTCAAGACCGTGAAGAGGTACGCGTCGGCGACGCTGAAGCTCTCGCCGGTCAGGTAGGGCTTGCCGTCGAGCTGGTGCGCGAGCCAGTCGAGGCGCGCGCCGAGCAGCGCGACCGCGGCGGCCTTCCACTCCGGCGTCGCCTTCGGGTTCCACAGCGGGCTGAAGCCCTTGTGGATCTCGGTGGACACGTAGTTCAGCCACTCCATCAGCCGGTAGCGCTCGAAGGTGCCGGCGGGCGGCGCGAGCTTCGCGGCCGGCGCGCGGTCGGCGATGTACTGCAGGATCACCGCGCATTCGGTCAGCACGCCGCCGTCGTCGAGCGCGAGCGCGGGCACCGACCCCTTCGCGTTGATTTGCAGGAAATCGCCGCCGGACTCGGTCTTCTTCGTCTGCAGGTTCACCTTCTCGCCGGCGAACGGCAGGCCGGCTTCGCAGATCGCGATGTGCGGCGCGAGCGAGCACGCACCGGGACTGTAATAGAGCTTCATCGGAATGATCCTCGTTCGTGGGCCGATCGGAGACCGGGAATGTTACGCGCCCGCGCGGGCGACGCAAGGCGAGCGCCCGGCGCGAACGGCAGCCGTCGCGCGGCGAGGAACGCGCGTGCGTAGACCGGGTTCGCGAGCGAATCGATGCGCACCCGCTCGCCGGTCGATGGGGCGTGCACGAACCGACGCCGCCCGATCGCGATCCCGACGTGCAGCGCCTTGCGCGGGAAATGCATGAACACGAGGTCGCCGGCGCGAATCCGCGCGCGCGCCACCGGCCGGCCGAACGCGAGCTGCGCCTCGGCCGTGCGCGGGACCTCGAGACCGGCGCGCTGCGCGGCGTAGTGGACGAGGCCGCTGCAGTCGAACGTGAGCGGGCCGTCGGTGCCGTACGCGTACGCGCGCCCGACCATCGAGCGCGCGGTGCGCACGAACACCGTGCGCGCGGACGGCGGCGCCGGGAGCGGGGCCG
>JAJXYU010000220.1 GCA_021780395.1 Pseudomonadota bacterium | reverse complement strand
CGCGAGGAACGCCGCGCTCGCGACGATCGGTCCTCGTTCGGCGGCGTGCGCGCCTTTCCGCTGATCGGCATGATCGGCTACGGCGTCGGCGTGCTCGCCGGGGGCGAACTGGTGCTGCAGGCGGTCGGCTTCGCGATCGTCGCCGGCTTCCTGCTGTTGGCCTACTGGCACAAGCTGTCCTCGTCCGGCTACGCGGGCGTGACGACGGAGATGTCAGGACTCGCGACCTATCTGGTCGGCGCGCTCGTGTATCGCGGGGCGTTCTGGATCGCGACGACCCTCACCGTCGCGATCATCCTGCTGCTCGAGCTGCGGGACCGGCTCGAGGACGTCGCGCGGCGGATCGAGGCGACCGATCTGCTCACCCTCGCGAAATTCCTGGTGCTCGCGGCCGTGATCCTGCCGCTGCTGCCCGACGTCGCGTACGGGCCCTTCGCGATCGACCCGTTCCGGATCTGGCTGGTCGTGGTCGCGGTCAGCGCGGTGTCCTACGGAAGCTATCTCCTGCAGCGCGTGACCCGCGGCCGCGGCGGACTCGTGCTCGCGGCGGTGCTCGGCGGCGCGTACTCCTCGACGGTCACCACCGTGGTGATCGCCCGCCGCGCGGCGGCCGACGACCGCCCGCACCTCTCGTCCGGTGCGACCTTGATGGCTTCGGGGATCATGTACCTGCGGCTCGCGGCGCTGGTCGCCCTGTTCAACCGCGCGCTGCTGCTGCGTCTCGGACCCGCGTTCCTCGTGCTCGCGGCGCTCGGCATCGGCGTCGGCTGGCTATGGACCCGCCGACCGGACCGCGACGCCGGCGTCGCGGCCGCGGGATTCGCGGCGAAGAATCCGCTCGAGATCAGCACGGCGCTGCTGTTCGCGGCGCTGTTCGTCGCGATGCTCGTCGCGACGCGCCTCGCGGGCCGCTACCTCGGCGACCTCGGCGTCTATTCGCTCGCGGGCGTGATGGGCGTCACCGACGTCGATCCGTTCATTCTCGGCATGACCCAGTCCTCGCCGACGCCGACCCCGCTCGCGGTCGCGTCGGCCGCGATCCTGATCGCGGCCGCGAGCAACAACGTGATCAAGGGGATCTACGCGCTCGCATGGTCACCGCGACGCTCGGGACGCGAGAGCCTGGCGCTGCTCGTCGGATTGGGGATCGCCGGTTGCGTGCCGCTGCTGCTGCGATGACCGTCGCCGTCCGGCGACGGATCGACGAAGCGGGTATCATCGAGCGGGTGCCGCCGGACGGAGCGGCGCAATCCCGGAGGTCCTCCATGCGCAGATTCGCCACGGTCCTGCTCACCGCCGCCGTCGCGGCCGCGCCCGCGCTCGCGATCGGCGCGCCGCGGCGCTCGGTGTCCGCCGACGCGAAGGTGGCCGGCGTCACCATCAAGCACGACGCGAAGGCTTTCGGCTTCGCGGTGAAGGACACCGCGATACAGATCGGGCACGCGGCGAAGCGGTTCGGCCTGCGAGTCGCCTCGGCGACCAAGCAGGGCGTGCACGACTATCGTGCCCGCGCCGATCGGGGTGGACCACCGCCCGCGAAACGGCCCTGACGCACCGCGGCCCTGACGCGAACGGCGCGCGGCGGGGTCGCGGGACGGGCACCGCCGCGCGTCAGGCGGCGGGGGCGGCGGCCTTGCGGGCGATGCTGGTCGCCATCTGCACGATCGAGGCCAGGTCGCTGAGGTTCGCGGGCACGATCAGCGTGGTGCCGGCTTGCGCGAGCTTGCCGAATTGACGCACGTACTCCTCGCCGATCCGCAGCTGCATCGCCTCGATTCCGCCGGTCGCGGACAACGCGGCCGCGACGACCCGCAAGCCCTCCGCGGTCGCGGTCGCGACCGCGAGGATCGCCTGCGCCTGACCCTCGGCTTCGTTGATCTGCAGCTGCTTGCTGGCCTCGGACTGCTTGATCACCCGCTGCTTGTCACCTTCGGCGGTGTTGATCTTGGCGTCGCGCTCGCCTTCCGAGGTGAGCACGACCGCGCGCTTCTCGCGCTCCGCGCGCATCTGCTTCTCCATCGCGGACAGCACGTCCTTCGGCGGCGTGATGTTCTTGATCTCGTAGCGCAGCACCTTCACGCCCCAGGGCGCCGACGCCTTGTCGAGCTCGCTGACGACGTTCGCGTTGATCGCGCCGCGCGCCTCGAAGGTGCGATCGAGCTCGATCTTGCCGATCTCGCTGCGCAACGTCGTCTGCGCGAGCTGGGTGATCGCGAAACCGTAGTTCGCGATCCCGTAGGAGGCGAGGTGCGGATCGAGCACCTGCATGTACAGCACCCCGTCGACCGCGACCTGCACGTTGTCGCGGGTGATGCACACCTGCTCGGGGATGTCGACCGCGATCTCCTTGAGGCTGTGGCGGTAGGCGACGCGCTCGACGAACGGCACCAGGATGTGGAACCCGGCCTGCAGCGTCCGGCTGTATTTGCCGAGGTACTCGACCACGAACGCGCTCTGTTGGGGCACGACCGTCGCGGTCTTCGCGAGCACCACGACCACGATGATCGCGACCGCGATCGCCAGGAAACCGATCGGACTGTTCACCTGCCTCTCCTCCGCCCCACCGGGACGTCAATCCTCGCCGTGCAATACGAGCGTGAGCCCCTCGACCCGCGCGATCCGGGCATGCGCTCCCGCGGCGATCTCGCGCTGCCCGCCGTTGACCGCGTTCCAGGTGGTACCGCGATATTCGATCCGGCAGGTTTCGCCGGGCTGAAGGCCGGCGGCGACCACGACCGAGTCGCCGGCGGGCCCGCCCTTGACGGCGGGCAGCCCGCGTCGCACCCGCTCATAGATCCGTCGTCGGAAGGTGCGCATCGCGACGATGGCGAGGCCGAGGAACGCGACCCATTGGACCCAGACCGCGAGCCCCGGAACCGAGAGCGCCGCGGTGCCGACGACGAGCGCGGCCGCCCCGACGAATACCAGGTAGAACTGGGCGTCGATGAAGAAGAGTTCGGCGCCGAGGAGAACGGCGCCGACGACGATCCAGGCCCACCATTGCATGGTCGCGTCCTTGTCGCGCGCCGGGCCGCCCGGCTCAGCGCTTCATCGCGTCGAAGAACTCCGCGTTGGTCTTCGTGTCCTTCATCTTGTCGAGCAGGAATTCGATCGAGGCGAGCTCGTCCATCGGATGCAGGAGCTTGCGCAGGATCCACATCTTCGACAGCTCCGCCGGGTCGGTGATCAGCTCTTCCTTGCGGGTTCCCGAACGGTTGATGTTGATCGACGGGAAAACGCGTTTCTCCGCGATCCGGCGATCGAGGTGGATCTCCGAGTTGCCGGTGCCCTTGAACTCCTCGAAGATCACGTCGTCCATCTTCGAGCCGGTGTCGACCAGCGCGGTCGCGAGGATCGTGAGGCTTCCGCCCTCCTCGATGTTGCGCGCGGCGCCGAAGAAACGCTTCGGCCGTTGCAGCGCGTTCGCGTCGACGCCGCCGGTCAGCACCTTGCCGGAGCTCGGGACGACGGTGTTGTATGCGCGCGCGAGCCGGGTGATCGAGTCCAGCAGGATCACCACGTCCTTCTTGTGCTCGACGAGACGCTTCGCCTTTTCGATCACCATCTCGGCGACCTGGACGTGCCGGCTCGCCGGCTCGTCGAACGTCGAGGAAACGACCTCGCCCTTGACCGTGCGGGCCATCTCGGTGACCTCCTCGGGCCGCTCGTCGATCAGCAGCACGATCAGGTAGCACTCCGGATGGTTCGCGGTGATCGAGGTCGCGATGTTCTGCAGCAGCATCGTCTTGCCGGCCTTCGGCGGCGAGACGATCAGTCCGCGCTGTCCCTTGCCGATCGGCGCGACCAGGTCGATCGCGCGCGCGGTCAGGTCCTCGGTAGAACCGTTGCCGCGCTCGAGCTTCAATCGCTCGGTCGGATGCAGCGGCGTGAGGTTCTCGAACAACACCTTGCCGCGCGAGCTCTCCGGCGAGTCGAAGTTGATCTCGCCGACCTTCAACAGCGCGAAGTACCTCTCCCCGTCCTTCGGCGGCCGGATCAATCCGGAGATCGAGTCGCCGGTCCGCAGGTTGAAGCGCCGGATCTGGCTCGGGCTCACGTAGATGTCGTCGGGACCGGCGAGGTAGCTGGAGTCCGCCGAACGCAGGAAGCCGAAGCCGTCCTGCAGGATCTCGAGCACGCCGTCCCCGTAGATGTCCTCGCCCTTGCGCGCGTGCGCCTTCAGCACGCCGAAGATGATGTCCTGCTTGCGCGAGCGCCC
>JAJXYU010000113.1 GCA_021780395.1 Pseudomonadota bacterium | reverse complement strand
CAGCGGGCAGCGTACGTGGCGACACCCAAGTAGCGAAGCACGAATTCGACCGGGGGGACACTTGAGCGATCTTCTGGGATTTGAGGGGCGACGGGTACTGGTCACCGGCAGCACCGCCGGGATCGGCCGCGCGGCCGCCGAGGCCTTTCACGCGGCGGGCGCGATCGTGGCAATCAACGGCCGAACCCCGGCGGCGGTAAGCGCAGCGATCGGCGAGATGGGCGGCGGCGCGAGGTTGGTGGCGGCACCCGGTGACCTGTCGATCGGATCGGAACGGGAAAATGCGCTCCGCCACGCGATCGGGGACCTCGGCGGACTCGACGTGCTCGTGAACAATGCAGGGCGCGGGGACGATTGCCCCATCGAGGACGTTTCGCCGGACTACTGGCAGCGGATGATCGATCTGAATCTGAAAGCCGCATTTTTCTCCTCGCAGCTTTCGATTCCGGAACTCCGCAAATCGCGGGGAGTGATCGTCAACGTGAGTTCCATCCTGGGGTTGATCGGAGGACCGCCGGGTTCCGTCGTGTATGCGACGACGAAGGGCGCTCTGGTTCAGATGACCCGGATGATGGCGCTTTCGCTGGCCTCGGACGGCGTGCGCGTCAATGCAATCTGCCCTGGCTGGATCGATACGCCGATGATCCAGCGCGACAATGCCGCGGCCGGCAACGATGCACTCTACCGCTACGTCGCGGACGTCGTGCCGATGGGGCGGATCGGTGTCCCCCGTGAGACGATCGGGGCGATGCTCTACCTTGCGGCGTCCTCGAGTAGCTATACCACCGGTGCCATTCTGTCCGTCGATGGTGGGCTCGCGTCGGGGCACTGACCCCCCGGTGCATCAGGTTTCGCGGGATGTACGGGACACGCCGGGTAGCGGAGGGGCCGTCGATGGCGATGGTGCAGATTCAGGAGATTCACGAGTGAACACGAGAACGCAATCCAGGCTGTCCGAGGCCGATTTCGAGCGGCTCGACAAGTCCGATGTGCTCCACGGATTTTCGACGCTACATGCGCAGCAGGCCAACGAGGTCGTCGTCGTTGCAGAGGCGGACGGCATCCGGGTGACGGATCGCCAGGGAAGAGAATTCATCGACGCGGGCGGCGGACTCTGGTGCATGAACGTCGGTTACGGCCGCCGGTCGATCGTCGACGCGGCGGCGGACCAGATGACCAAGCTGCCGTACTTCCACAGCTTCGGCAACTTCAGCAACGAACCCCTGATTCGCCTGTCGGATCGGATCCTGAAGCTCGCTCCTGCCGGTATGGCCCGGGTGCTGTACTGCTCGAGTGGATCGGAAGCGAACGACACGCACATCAAGATCGTACGCCGATACAACAACTTGCTGGGACGGCCGGCCAAGAAGAAGATCATCGCCCGTCTGGGGAGCTACCACGGCTCGACGGTTGCGGCCGGCAGTCTCAGTGGCCTGCCGATGATGCATCGAACCTTCGATCTGCCGATTCCGGGAATCCTCCACACACTGGCCACGGATTTCCATCGGCGGCCACCGGCGATCGATACGCAGGAAAAGTTCTGCCGGTATCTCGTGGACGAGTTGGCGCAACTCATCGAACGAGAGGGCCCCGATACCGTGGCGGCATTCATCGCCGAACCGGTCACGGGCTCCGGGGGAGTGCTGGTGCCGCCGGAGAACTACTTTCCCGAGATCAAGAAGGTCCTCGACAAGTACGACGTCTTGATGATCGCGGACGAAGTCATCACGGGTTTCGGGCGCACGGGCGATTGGTTCGCGAGTCCGGGACTCGGGGTCGAGCCGGATCTCATGACGATCGCGAAGGGACTCACGAGCGGCTATTTTCCGATGTCCGGCTGTCTCCTGTCGCGCAAGGTGGTGGACGTGCTCTATGCCGACAAGAGCAGCAGTGCGATGTTCGCGCACGGGTTCACGTGGTCAGGGCATCCGGTGGCGGCGGCCGTGGCGAATGCGAATCTCGATCTCATGGAAGCAGAAAATCTGCCCGGCAACGCCGCCAGCGTCGGTGCGTACCTGTTGACCCGCCTTCGGCGGGAACTCGGTGCGCATCCGCTGGTCGGGGAGATACGAGGTCGAGGCCTGCTGATCGGCGTCGAGCTCGATGCGGATCGGGAGACGCGCAAGCCGTTTGCGGATCCGCAGTTCGTGGGTGGTCTGCTCGGCCGCGCATGTTTCGAGGAACGACTGCTGTTGCGGGGCGGGCACGGACGGGTGGTCGCCGCGATCGCACCTCCGCTCGTGGTCACGCGAAGCGATGCGGACGAAATCGTGTCCCGGCTCGGGCGAGCATTGGATCGAGTCATGGCTCGCCTGGAGGAGTCGGGCGCGCGGGCCTAGAACGCCGACGTCGTGGGCCGACGGTCACAACATCGCCGATATGAACGCGTATCCGTGCTCCTGGGCGCGATTGACGGCGACGATTCCGGAAGCCATCAGAACACCGCCCGGAACGAGATTTTCCTGCAACTCGCGTTCGACCCGGGCCGGCGTGGTGCCGGCTTTCGCGAGCACGCGTGCGAAGTACGCGGTGGCCGCGCCACAGACCGCGAAGCGGGCGCCCTTCGTCGCGAGACTCGTCAAGGTCGGGTCCGCGCCGTCCTTCGATGCCGACGCGCCCAGCAGCGGATTGCCACGGATCGCGCGGATCGCCTCGTCTCCTGACAGCTTGAGCCTCTGCGCGAACGAGGCGCCGAACCGCATCCAGACGTCGTCGTTGTACGCGAAAGGGGTCGCCAGGTGACGCAGCACGATCACGACGCCCAGGGTATCCGGGCCGAGACCGTAGCCGCTCGCATTGGACGCGTAGAAGGTGTCGGCAAACGCGGCGGCCTCTGCGGCGGCCGCCGCGGTCGCGGCATCGACGACCAGCCGATGCCGCGTGCCGGGCTTGTCGAGCCATGCGTCCTGCGGCTCGCGGCGCGGTTGCCAGTCCGCGGTTGCGGTGTGGGCGACGGCCGGTGGTGAGTGCGTCGCCGCCAGCAGTCCCGCGGCCATCACGCCGCCGCTGACCAGGGTGCGGCGGTTGTAGGTCGGCTCGCTCATTGACCGTTCTCCTCGTCGACATTGCGATCGAGCCCATGCGATCGCGGGCGCTCGATCCTACTTCCGATTCCCGCGCGACGCACGCCGGCCTTCGGGGCGCCGTCGCATCCCTGATCGGTCACGGTCTCGGCGACCGCGTCGAGGCCGCCCCCGGTCCGGATCCCGCAAATGACGCTACAATGCCCCGCGCCCGTCGACGGCCGATGCCGGCGTGGCGGACTCGCGCAGTGCATGGCGATTCCTGGAGGTGCCGAATGACGGAATCCGACTACATCCCGCCGAAAATCTGGGTCTGGAACAAGTCGAGCGGCGGGCAGTTCGCGAACATCAATCGGCCGATCGCCGGTCCCACCCACGAGCAGGAACTGCCGGTCGGGCGCCATCCGCTGCAACTGTATTCCCTCGGTACCCCGAACGGCGTCAAGGTCACGATCCTGCTCGAGGAACTGCTCGCGCTCGGACACGCCGGCGCCGAGTACGATGCGTGGCTGATCCGCATCGCGAACGGCGACCAGTTCGGCAGCGGCTTCGTTGCGGTGAACCCCAACTCCAAGATCCCCGCGATGATCGACTGCAGCGGCGCGCAACCGGTTCGCATCTTCGAGTCCGCAGCGATCCTGGTCTACCTCGCGGAGAAATTCGGCGCGTTCCTGCCGACGGCCGGTGCCGCGCGTGCCGAGTGCCTTTCCTGGTTGTTCTGGCAAGTCGGCAGTGCGCCCTATCTGGGGGGCGGATTCGGACACTTCTACGCCTATGCGCCGACGAAGTTCGAGTACGCGATCGACCGCTTTGCGATGGAAGTGAAGCGTCAGCTCGACGTGCTCGACCGGCGGCTCGCCGAGAGCGAGTACGTCGCCGGGCCCGACTACACCATCGCGGACATCGCGATATTCCCCTGGTACGGGGGGTTGGTGAAGGGCTGGCTCTACGAGGCCGCGGAATTCTTGAGCGTCCACCAGTACCGCCACGTCCTGCGGTGGGCCGACCAACTGTTCGAGCGGCCCGCGGTGCAGCGCGGACGCATGGTCAACCGGACGAGCGGCGAGCCTGCGACGCAGTTGTACGAACGTCACGATGCGCGCGACTTCGAGACCCGAACTCAGGACAAGCTCGCACCGGGCGCCTAGGTTCGCGACGATTGCCGATCTCGATGAGGATACGCGGCGCGCACTCCAGC
>JAJXYU010000377.1 GCA_021780395.1 Pseudomonadota bacterium | reverse complement strand
AACGCGTACCTGCTGAAGGCGGCGCTGAACGCGAAGCGCAAGGCGGCCGGCCTCCCCGAGGTCGACGCGTACGAGTTCCTGAGCCTGATCAAGGCGAAGATGAAGTTCATGGGCATGGACGAATCGTTCCTGAGCCGGGGCGTGAACGAAGGCTTCTCCGGCGGCGAGAAGAAGCGCAACGAGATCCTGCAGATGCTCGTGCTCGAGCCGAAGCTCGCGCTGCTCGACGAAACCGACTCCGGGCTCGACATCGACGCGCTGAAGGTGGTCGCGAAGGGCGTGAACAGCCTGCGCGCCGCGGACCGGTCGATCGTGCTCGTGACCCATTACCAGCGGCTCCTGGATTACGTCGAGCCCGACCGGGTGCACGTCTTCGCGGATGGCCGCATCCTCAAGTCCGGCGACAAGTCGCTCGCGCTCGAGCTCGAGGCGCGCGGCTACGACTGGCTGCGCGAGGGCCGCGTCGCGTGAGCGCCGCCCGGGACAAGGATGCGGCGCTGCGTTCCTTCGAGGCCGCGTGGCACGCGCGCCCCGAGGACCGGATTGCGGCCACGCGCGCCGACGCGATGCGGCGATTCCTCGCGCTCGGCCTGCCGAGCCCGCGCGACGAGAGCTGGCGGCACACGAACCTGCGCGCGCTCGCGAGCCGCCCGTTCGCCGACGCCGAACCGGCGTCGTCCACGCGCACCTCCTGGCTCGCCGGCGTCTGCGCGGACCCGATCGCGCTCGTGAATGGGCGGCCCTCGCCCACCGCGCTCGGGCGGACCGGCGATCCCGCGCTGTCGATCGAGACGCTGCGTGCGTCGATCGATCGCGATCCGGCGTCGCTCGCCGCGCGTCTCGCATCGATCGGCGACGCGGAATCGGAACGCTGGGCCCTGCTGAACCGGGCGCTGTTCGTCGACGGCCTGCACGTGCGCATCGCCGGCCGCGTCGCCGCGCCGCTGCTGATCGTGCACTGCGCCGAAACGTCCCGGGATGATGCCGCGGTCCACTCGCGGGTGCTCGTCGACGTCGCCGCAGGCGCCGAGGCGACGATCATCGAGCATCACCTCGGTGGCAGCGGGCGTGCGACGCTCGTGAATCACGCGACGCAGCTGCATCTCGCCCCGGGCGCCTCGGTCGAGCACTATCGCGTGTTCTCCGGCGATGCCCGAACGACCCAGTTCGACGCGCTCGAAATCACGCAGGCCGCCGACAGCCGCTGCCGGCAGTTCACGGTCGCACTCGGCGGCGCGCTGCTGCGCGCCAATCTCAGCGGCCGGCTCGACGCGCCCGGCGCGGAGCACGACAGCTACTCGCTGCTCGTCGGCCACGGCGCGAGGCAGGTCGATTGCGTGAATGCGATCGTCCACGCCGCCTCGCGCACGACGAGCCGGCAGACCGCGCGCGCGCTGGCCGCGGGCACGAGCCGCGTGATATTCAACAGCCGCGTGCTGGTCGAGGCGGGCACGGCCGGCGCCGCATCGAACCAGTCCTCGCGCGGGCTGCTGCTGTCGCCGACCGCGGAGATCGACGCCCGCCCGCAGCTCGAGATCCTCGCGGACGACGTGAAGTGCGCGCACGGCGCGACCACCGGGCGGCTCGACCCGAACATGCTGTTCTACCTGCTCGCGCGCGGTATCGACCGCGCGGCCGCCCAGACCTTGCTGATCTACGCGTTCCTCGACGACCTGCTGACCGGGATGTCGATCCCGGGCGCACGGCGGGCGATCGAGGAAGCGCTGATCGAGGAATTGCCGGGCGCGGATCTGCTGAGGGCTTATCGATGAACGAAGCAGCGGCACGCACCCCCGCCCGGCCCGCGGAACCGGCTGCGTTCGACGTGGACGTGATGCGCCGGGAGTTCCCGGTGCTCTCGCGACGCGTGCACGGCCATCCCCTCGCCTACCTCGACAACGGCGCCTCTTCGCAGGCGCCGCGCGCGGTGATCGAGGCGGTCGACGACTACGCGCGTTCGCACCACGCGAACGTGCACCGCGGCGTGCACACGCTGAGCGAGGAAGCCACCGCACGCTACGAGGGGGCGCGCGACCGCGTCGCCCGCTGGCTGAACGCCGCGTCGCGAACCGAGATCGTGTTCACGCGCGGGACGACCGAGGCGGTGAACCTGGTCGCGCAGAGCCATGCGCGCCCACGGCTTCGCACCGGCGACGAGGTGCTGATCACCCACCTCGAGCACCACGCGAACATCGTGCCCTGGCAGATGGTCTGCGAGCAGACCGGCGCGAAGCTCGTCGTCGCACCGATCGACTCGCGCGGCGAGGTCGATCCGGAGGCGGTCGAGGCCCTGATGGGCCCGAAGACCCGCCTGTTCGCGTGCGCGCACGTGTCGAATGCGCTCGGCACCGTGCTCCCGGTCGAGCGTCTGGTCGCGAGTGCGCGGGCTCGCGGAATCGCGACCCTGGTCGACGGCGCGCAGGCGATCCCCCACGCGCGCGTCGACGTGCGCGCGCTGGGCTGCGATTTCTACGCGTTCTCCGGCCACAAGATGTTCGCGCCGACCGGGATCGGCGTGCTCTACGGGCGCGAGTCGATGCTCGAGCGCATGCCGCCGTGGCAGGGCGGCGGCGACATGATCCTCACGGTGAGCTTCGAACGCACGACCTACAATTCGCTGCCCTACAAGTTCGAGGCCGGCACGCCGAACATCGTCGGCGCGGTCGGCCTCGGCGCCGCGATCGATTTCCTCGACTCGATCGATCTGCGCGGAGCGCACGCACACGAGACGGCGCTGCTCGAGCATGCGCACGCCGCGCTCGCGCCGATCGCGGGGCTGAGGCTGATCGGTACCGCCCGCCGCAAGGCGAGCCTCGTGTCGTTCGTGATCGACGGCGTGCACCCCCACGATCTCGGCACCGTGCTCGACCAGGACGGGATCGCGATCCGTACCGGCCATCACTGCGCGATGCCGGTGATGGACTTCTTCGGCGTGCCGGCGACCGCCCGCGCGTCGTTCGCCTTCTACAACACGTTCGAGGAGATCGACCGCCTGGCGGTCTCGCTCGAGCGAGCGCGCCGCTTGTTCGGCGGGGATGTCGGCTGATGGAACTGAAGGATCTCTACCGCGACGTGATCCTCGATCACAATCGCACACCGCGCAACTTCGGCCCGCTCGAGGGCGCCTCGGCGAACGCCGCGGGCTCGAACCCGCTGTGCGGCGACCGGCTCACGCTGCACCTGCGAATCGCCGGCGACCGGATCGACGACGTTCGATTCGAGGGTCACGGCTGCGCGATCTCGACCGCGTCGGCATCGCTGATGACCGAGGCGATCAAGGGGCGGACTCGAGACGAGGCGCTCGCGCTGTTCGACCGCGTGCATGCACTGCTGACCGACGATGCGGCCGCGCCGGACGAGAGCCTGGGCAAGCTCGCGGCCCTGTCGGGTGTGCGGGAATTCCCGGCGCGGGTGAAGTGTGCGAGCCTGTGCTGGCACACGCTCGCGACCGCGCTGAAGTCGTCCGTGCCCGAATCGATCCCGGCCGTCTCGACCGAGTGATCCGGGAGATCCGATGCGCAACCACGAGAACGAGCCGATCGTCGTGCAACGTCCGACCCAGGCGATCGCGATTCCCTCCGGGGTCGAAGTCGAGTTGAAGCCCGGCGTGGTCGGCTACGTGACCCAGGCCCTCGGCGGCAGCTTCACGGTCTACATCGACGGCAATCTGTTCCGGATCGCCGGCGCCGACGCCGACGCGATCGGAATGACGCCCGTGAAGCCGCCCGAGCTGCCCCCGGGCGCGTCGGAGGCGGACATCCTGAACGTGATCTGGGACCAGCTGCGCACCTGTTACGATCCCGAGATCCCGGTGAACATCGTCGATCTGGGATTGATCTACGAGTGCACGCTCGCGCCGGGCCCCGACGGCCGCACCGCGATCATCAAGATGACCTTGACCGCGCCCGGCTGCGGCATGGGCGAGATCCTGGTGCAGGACGTTCGCGAGAAGGTGGAGATCGTGCCGACGATCGCGCGCGCCGAGGTCGAGCTGGTGTTCGACCCGCCGTGGAATCCGGCGATGATGTCCGAGGCCGCGCGCTTGCAGACCGGCATGCTGTGAGCGGGGTCGCTCGATGAGCTGGATCGACGTCGGTGCCGAAGCGGACCTCGAGCCGGGCCGCGCGATCGGCGTGCGCGCCGGTGCGCACTTCGTCGCGATCGCACGTTGCGAGGACGGCGTGCGGGCCGTCGACGACGTGTGCACGCACGACGGCGCGGAACTCTCGGGCGGCGAGGTCGAGGACTGTGAAGTCATCTGCCCGCGCCACGGCGCCCGCTTCTGCCTGCGGACCGGCGCTGCGCTGACGCCGCCCGCCTACGAGGCGATTCGCACGTACGAGGCGAAGATCGAGGGAGGCCGGATATGGGTCCGCACCGACGACTGACGCTCCTGCGGCACGGCAAGGCGCATCCGGCCGTCGACGGCGAAGACCATCTGCGCGCACTCACCAAGCGCGGCGAACGACAGGCCGAGGAGGTGGGGCGACGCCTGCGCGCGCGCGGCTGGATCCCGGATCGCATCCTCGCGAGCCCCGCGGCGCGCACCTGGGCGACCGCCGAGATCGTCGCCCGGGCCTGTGGTCTCGGCGCGCACGCGGTGCACCGCGCGGACGCGCTGTACGGCGCCGATCCCGAGACGATCTGGCGCGTCGCCACCGGCGGCGCCCGCGACGCCCGTCACGTGCTGGTCTGCGGCCACAATCCCGGCCTCAGCGACCTCGCGGGCCGATTCGGACCCCGTCCTGGCGCTCGCCGCCTGAGCACGGGCGCCTTCGCGAGCGCGCTCTGGGATCCGGGCGGATGGGATGAAATCGATCCCGAGGACGCGGTCCGCTGCGACTGCGAAGAGCCCGAGGACGACGCGGCGGATCCGCCCTCACGGGTTCACGACTGATCACGATGCAGGCGCAGCAGCCGGCGCCGGTCGCGCTTGTCCGGCCGGGAGTCGGGTCGCGGGCGAGATGCGGCCGCGAGTCGCTCGCTCTCGCGGAATGCGGCGCGGCGCGCCGCGCTCGCGTCGGTCTCGCGGTAGTGCGCGCGCGCCTCGGGCGCCGGCCCGCGGCGCTCGGGCAATCCGAGCACTTCGAATTCGGCGACGATGCCGCCGAGCGTGACCTCGAGGCGATCGCCGATCGCGACGCGCCTCGACGGCTTCGGTCGATCCCCATTGACGCGCACCTTCCCACCCCCGATCGCCTCCGTGGCCGCGCCGCGCGTCTTGTAGAAGCGCGCATGCCACAGCCACTTGTCGAGTCGGCGGCTTCCGGCGGATTCCTCGGTCACGGCTGGATATAATAAGGGACGCGAAAAAGCCGCGGCAAATGCCCGCGAATACGGAGTCTCGGTGAAGAGCGAATTCCTCGATCGACTGCGACGAGAGACCGCCGGCCTCGAGGCGGCGGGCTTGCTGAAGCGCGAGCGGATCATCGGCTCGCCGCAAGGGCCGACCGTGCGCCTGGCGGATGGTCGCGAGCTCGTGAACCTGTGCGCAAACAACTATCTGGGCCTCGCCGCGCATCCGGCGGTCGTCGCCGCGGCGCATCGCGCGCTCGACGAGTACGGCTACGGCATGGCCTCGGTGCGCTTCATCTGCGGCACGCAGAACGTGCACCGCACGCTCGAGGAACGCCTGGCCGCGTACCTGTCGATGGAGGATGCGATCCTCTATTCCTCCTGTTTCGACGCGAACGGCGGCCTGTTCGAGACCCTGCTGGACGAGCACGATGCCGTGATCAGCGATGCGCTGAACCACGCGAGCATCATCGACGGAATCCGCTTGTGCAAGGCCCGGCGCCTGCGCTACGCGAACAACGACCTCGGCGAACTCGAGGAACGCCTGCGCGAGGCGAGCGGCGCGCGCGTCCGGCTGATCGCGACCGACGGCGTGTTCTCGATGGACGGATCGATCGCGAGGCTCCACGGGATCTGCGACCTCGCCGACCGGTACGACGCGATGGTGATGGTCGACGATTCGCACGCGACCGGATTCATCGGCCCGCGCGGCCGCGGCACGCCCGAGGCCTGCGGCGTCGTCGGCCGGGTCGACATCCTCACCGGCACGCTCGGCAAAGCGCTCGGCGGGGCGAGCGGCGGCTACGTCGCGGCGCGCCGCGAGATCGTCGGCTGGCTGCGGCAGCGATCCCGACCCTACCTGTTCTCGAACAGCATCCCGCCGGTCGTCGCCGGCGCGACGCTGAAGGTGCTCGACCTGATCGAGGCGTCGGACGAGTTGCGCGAGCGGCTGCGCGCGAACGCACGGCACTTCCGCGCGCGCATGCAGGCGCTCGGATATCAGCTGCTGCCGGGCGAGCACCCGATCATCCCGATCATGCTGTACGACGCACCGCTCGCGGTGCGCCTCGCCGAGCGCATGCTCGCCGAGGGGGTTTACGTGATCGCGTTCTCCTACCCGGTGGTCCCGCAGGGTCAGGCCAGAATTCGCACCCAGATGAGCGCCGCGCACACCATCGAACAGCTGGACCGCGTGGTCGACGCGTTCGCGCGCGCCGGCCGCGATCTCGGCATCATCCACTAGGAGCCGCTGATGAAAGCATTGGTGAAATCACACGCCGAACCGGGCATCTGGCTCGAAGAGATCGCCGAGCCCGAGGTCGGCCACAACGACGTGCTGATCAGGATCCATCGCACCGCGATCTGCGGCACGGACATGCACATCTTCAACTGGGACGCATGGGCGCGCAAGACGATTCCGGTGCCGATGGCCGTCGGTCACGAATATTCCGGCGAGATCGTCGAGATCGGCAGCGAAGTGCGAGGCTTCGAGCCCGGCGATCGCGTCTCCGGCGAGGGTCACATCACCTGCGGGCATTGTCGCAACTGTCGTGCGGGTCGCCGGCACCTGTGCCGCAACACGCGCGGCGTCGGGGTGAATCGCGCGGGTGCATTCGCCGAATACCTCGCGATCCCGGCGTCGAACGTGTTCAAGCTGTCGCCGGCGATCGACGACGAGGTCGCCGCGATCCTCGACCCGTTCGGCAACGCGACCCACACCGCGCTCGCGTTCAACGTCGTCGGCGAGGACGTGCTGATCACCGGTGCGGGACCGATCGGCATCATGGCGGTCGCGATCGCGCGCCACTGCGGCGCGCGACACATCGTGATCACCGACGTGAACGACTACCGGCTCGCGCTCGCGGAGCGGATGGGCGCCACCCGCGCGGTGAACGTCGCGCGCCAGTCGCTCGACACCGTGATGAAGGAGCTCGCGATGGAGGAAGGGTTCGACGTCGGATTCGAGATGTCGGGCAATCCGGCCGCGCTGCGCGAGATGCTGCGAACGATGAACCACGGCGGGAGCCTCTCGCTCCTCGGCATTCCCCCCGAGGAAACCGCGATCGACTGGAATCAGGTGATCTTCAAGGGACTCGTGATCAAAGGCATCTACGGCCGGGAGATGTTCGAGACCTGGTACAAGATGGCCAGCATGTTGCAGAGTGGTCTCGACGTGCGGCCGGTGATCACCCACCGGCTCGGCATCCGCGACTTCCGCGAGGGCTTCGAGATCATGAACTCGGGGCGGTCCGGGAAAGTCGTGCTCGACTGGGCCGCACTGTGAAGCGGGCTCAGTCGGCCGGCGCGCCGCACCAGCAGTACGCGTAGATCCCGCGCGGATCGTTGAAGCGCGCGAGTTCGCGCGCGCGCTCGACCAGTGGCTCGAGCGCGGAGCCCGCGAACGGCACCGCGCCGGGCAGCCAGCCGGCGTCGCGCCCCCAGACGAGCGCCGCCGAACGCAACTGCATCAACAGCTCGTCACGGAAGCCGAGCGGCGGCTCGATGTAGTCGATGGCGTACGGGCCGCGGATGCGCGCGATCTTCGCCGCGGCGGCGATCGCCCGCTTCAACCCGCCGAGATGGTCGACGAGCCCCAGATGGCGCGCGTCGACGCCGGACCAGACCCGGCCCTCGGCGACCTTCTCAACGTCGGCGACGCTCATGCGCCGTCCCTCGGCGACCCGCTGCAGGAACTGCGCGTAGGCGTGGTCGACCGAACTCTGCAGCATCTGCTTCTCGCCGTCGCTCAAGGGCCGGTCGATGCGGCCCATGCCGGCGAGCGGCGTCGTGCCGATCCCGTCGACCGCGACACCGAGCTTGGCGAGGGTGCGCTGGAAGGTCGGCACCACGGCGAACACGCCGATCGAACCGGTCAGGGTCGTCGGGCTCGCGAAGATCTCGTTCGCACCGGACGAGATGTAATAGCCTCCCGACGCGGCGTAGCTGCTCATCGACACGACGACCGGCTTGCCCGCGCGGCGCACGCGCAGCACGGCCCGGAGGATCTGTTCCGACGCGAACAGGCTGCCGCCGGGGCTGTCGACCCGCATCACGACCGCCTTGACCGCCGGATCGTACTCGGCTTCGCGCAGCAGGTCCGAGGTGCTCTCGCCGCCGATCGCGCCCGGAGGCTGGCGTCCGTCGAGGATGTCGCCGGCCGCGACGATCACCGCGACGCGATCGCGGGGCTTGGAGCGGAACAGGTGCTTCGCCCGTACCGCGCTCAGGTAGGATTCCATCGAGATCGCCTGGTAGGAGTGCGTGTCGGAATTCGTTCCGACCCACTTCGCGACCTCGCGATCCACCTGGTGGCGGGTCATGAGCTGGGTGACCAGCCGCTGCTGCAGCGCGAGACGTGCCGCATCGCCGTTCACGCTCTGCAGCGCCAGCGGCTCCGTGTTCACGTAGTCCTGGATCGCACCCGGCGGCAGACCGCGCGCACGCGTGACGTCGCGCTGATACTCGCTCCACAGCGTCCCGAGCCAGGCTTGGCTCTCGGTGCGCTCGCTCGCGCCCATGTCGGTGCGCGAGTACTGGTCGGTGTAGCTCTTGAAGGTCCCGGCCCGGAAGATGTTCACGTCGACGCCGAGCCGGTCGATCGCGGTCTTCAGGTACATCCGGTAATAGTCGAATCCGTCGATCGACACCGATCCGAGCGGATCGAGATCGACCTCGCTCGCCTGGGCCGCGAGGTAGTACTGCGTCTGGTCGAGCGAGCTCGCGGTCGCGATCACGGGCTTCCCGGACTTGCGGAAATCACGGATCGCCGCGCCGATCTCCTGCAGCTTCGACAGCCCGGACGGCGCGAGCTGGTCGAGCACGAGCACGAGCGCCTTGATTCGCGGGTCGCCCTTCGCCGCCTCGATCGCGTCGATCACGTCCCGAAGACGGGTCTGCCGGCTCGACCCACCGGACGCCTCGCCGAGCGCGCGACGCAACGGATCGACGGCGGCCTGCTCGACGAGCTGGCCGCGCGGCTTGATCACGAGCGCCGCGGAGTCCGGGACGATCGGGATCGAGGTATGAAGCGCCGCGAGCAGGAAGCCGAAGATCAGCAGCAGCAACAGCAGATGCAGCGCCTTGCGGATCCGGTCGAGGATCCGCCAGACGAGCGAGAACACGCTGCCGACTGCCGCTGCGAATTTCACCGGGGATTCCGCCGCTGCACCGAGCGCCGGTCCGCGACCGCGAGGCGTCTCAGATCTTCTCTTCGATCCGCGCCGCCTTGCCGGACAGCTCGCGCAGGTAGTAGAGCTTCGCGCGACGCACCGCGCCGCGGCGCTTCACGCTCACCTCGCTGATCCACGGGCTGTGCGTCTGGAACACGCGCTCGACGCCTTCGCCGTGTGACACCTTGCGCACCGTGAACGAGGAGTTCAGGCCGCGATTCTTCTTCGCGATCACGACGCCCTCGTAGGCCTGCATGCGCTCGCGGTCGCCCTCGACGACCTTCACCTGCACGACGACGGTGTCGCCGGGATTGAACTCGGGAAAATTCGCCTTTTCCCGTTCGCCGTTCAACTGCTGGATGATCTTGTTCACGTTATCGACCTCGTCGTTGAATCATCGTCTTCCCGACCGGCGCGCCGCGCGCGCTCGGCCTTGTATTCCTCGAGCAATGCCCGCTCCTCGGCGCTCAGCACGCGCCGCTCGAGCAAGTCCGGACGACGCAGCCACGTCCGGCCGAGCGCCTCGCGCAGGCGCCATCGCCGGATCGCGGCGTGATCGCCCGTCAAGAGCACCTCGGGCACCCGTCGCCCGCCGGTCTCCACCGGCCGCGTGTAGTGCGGCCAGTCGAGCAGTCCGTCGCTGAACGACTCCTGCTCCGCGGACTGCGCCGCGCCGAGCGTCCCCGGCAGCAAACGGGCGACCGCATCGATCACCACCAGCGCGGGCAGCTCGCCGCCCGAGAGCACATAATCGCCGATCGACCAACGCTCGTCGATCTCGGCCTCGAGCAAGCGCTCGTCGATCCCTTCGTAGCGACCCGCCAGCAACACGAGCCCCGGCTCCCGCGACGCCTCGCGCGCGAGCGCCTGATCGAACCGACGGCCGTCCGCGCCGAGCGCGACCCGACGCACCGGTCCCGCGAAACTCCCGACCGCCTCGCGCAACGCGCTCGCGGTCGGCTCGACCTTCAGCACCATCCCCGGCCCGCCGCCGTACGGCCGGTCGTCGACGGTCCGGTGCGGATCCGTCGCACGATCGCGCGGATCGAAGCACTCGACCGTCAGCGCTCCGCGCACGATCGCGCGACCCACGACCCCGTGGGCGAGCGCATCGCGCACCATCCCCGGGAACAGCGTGACGACCGCGATGCGCATCGCGCTCACCCCGGCGATTCGTCCCAGTCGACGATCACGCGTCGTGCGTCGCGGTCGACGCGCCGCAGGTGGCGCGGCACCGCCGGTATCAACAACTCGCCGCGGCCCCGGACGACCATCAGCGGATGTGCCGGCGTGTCGACGAAATGGTCGACCGACCCCAGCTCCCGGCCGGAGGCGTCGACGACCCGGAAGCCGATCAGGTCCGCCCGGTAATGCTCGCGCGGCCCCTGCGCCGGCAGCGCGGTCCGCGGAACACCGAGCTCGGCGCCGACCAATGCCGCCGCGCCGTCGCGATCTTCGACACCGGCGAACTTCGCGGTCAACCGTCCACCACTGCGACCTCGGGCCTCGATCCGGCAGCGACTCAGGCTACCGCGATGCAACAGACGCAGGTCGGCATACTCGAACAAGCGGTCCGCCGGATCGGTGTCCGATCGAAGCTTGACCCACCCCTTGATGCCGAACGGCGCGGTGACCGCGCCGAGCACGACGAGCGGCGCTTCGCTGTCGGCCACCGCAGCGCCGCCGCGGTCAGGCCGACGGCTGGCGGTACGTCTTGACCAGTTGCTTCACACGATCGGACAGGTGGGCGCCGCGGCCGACCCAATGTTCGATGCGTGCGACGTCGAGACGCAACTTCGTCTCCCCGCCCCGCGCGACCGGGTTGAACAAGCCGACGCTCTCGAGGCTCGTGCCGCCCTGCCGCTTGCGGCTGTCGGTCACGACGACGTGATAGAACGGCATCTTCTTGCCACCGCGCCGGGTCAAACGGATCGTCACCATCGCTTTGATTCACCTTGGGAAAAACGAGCCGCTTATCTTAGCCTGCGGGCGCGCTCGAGAGCAAGGCTCCTCAGGGGCCGAATCCGGGCGGGAGTCGGCCCGCCATCCCGCGCATCATGTTCCGCAGCATTCCGCCCTTCGCGAGCTTCTTCATGGTCTTGTGCATCTGATCGAACTGCTTCAGGAGCCGATTCACTTCCGGCAGCGGCACGCCCGCGCCCGTCGCGATGCGCCGCTTGCGCGAGCCGTCGATCGTCTCCGGCCGCCGCCGCTCACGCGGCGTCATCGAATCGATGATCCCGATCTGTCGCTTCAGCGCCTTCGCATCGATCGCGCCGGCCGCCTTCGCCGCGTTCGCCTGCAACTGCGCCGGCAGCTTGTCGAGCACCGCCGCCATCCCGCCCATGCGCTGCAGCTGGCTCAGCTGGTCGCGCAGGTCGCCGAGGTCGAAGGACTTGCCGGTGTGCAGCTTCTTCGCGAGCTTCTCGGCCTTGTCGCGATCGACCTGCTCCTGCACCTGCTCGACGAGCGAGACGACGTCGCCCATCCCGAGGATCCGCGACGCGATGCGCTCCGGCTGGAACGGCTCGAGCGCCTCGGTCTTTTCGCCGGTACCGATGAAGCGGATCGGCTTGCCGGTCACCTGCCGGACCGACAACGCGGCGCCGCCCCGCGCGTCGCCGTCCGCCTTCGTGAGGATCACGCCGGTGAGGCTCAAGGCCTCGTTGAACGCCCGCGCCGCGTTCACCGCGTCCTGGCCGGCCATGCTGTCGACGACGAACAGCCGCTCGTGCGGGTGGATCGCGGCCTCGAGTTCGCGGACCTCCGCCATCATCTCGGCGTCGACGTGCAGACGGCCGGCGGTGTCGATCAGCAGCACGTCGTAGGCGCCGCGGGTCGCCTCGTCGAGCGCTCGACGGGCGATCGCGAGCGGCGCCTCGTCGGCGGTGGACTCGGCGAATCCGGCACCGACCTGCGCCGCGAGGGTCTTCAACTGCAGGATCGCGGCCGGGCGGTACACGTCGGTGCTCACGAGCAGCACCTTGCGACGTTCCTTGTCGATCAGCCAGCGCGCGAGCTTGGCGGCGCTGGTCGTCTTGCCGGCGCCCTGGAGCCCGGCGAGCATCACGACCACGGGCCGCTGCGCCCGCAGGTCGAGCCCCGTGCTCTTCTCCCCCATCAGCCGGATCAGTTCGTCGTGGACGATCTTGATGAACGCCTGCCCCGGCGTGAGGCTCTTCGACACCTCGGCGCCGACCGCGCGCTCGCGGACCGCGTCGGTGAAGCTCTTCACGACCGGCAGCGCGACGTCGGCCTCGAGCAGCGCGAGCCGGACCTGGCGCACGGTGTCGGCGAGGTTCTCCTCGGTCAGGCGCCCGCGTCCGGAGAGATTGCGCAGCGCGGTCGACAGTCTTTCGGTGAGTTGGTCGAACATGACCGCTAGTATAGCCGCGCTGGGACGCGGCACGCCGTTGTGTCATCATCGCGCTCGAGAAAATAGCGCTAAGTTGGCCGTGATCGTCCCCCTCACTCTGTTCGTCCTGTACGCCGCGGGCGCCTGGTTGATGCTCCGCAGCGTGAGCGACCGGCGCCTGACCCCGGCTGCGTGGGCGCTGTCGTTCGGCGCGATCCTCGCTCACAGCGCCGCGATCGCGCACCTGATGCGCCGCGTCGGTCCGTTCTCGATCGGGCTGCTCGAGGCGATCTCGCTGCTCGCCTGGACGCTCGCGGTGCTCGCATGCCTGATCGCGATCGAGCGCCGGTACCGGGTGCTCGGCGCGATCCTGCTCGGCAGCGCCGCGGTCGGCGCGACGGCGACCGGCAATGGCGAGAAGTTCCACGTCGACCACGTGCCCGAGTGGGAGCTGTCGGCACACATCCTGCTGTCGATGGCCGCCGCGGCGTTGCTGTTCGCGGCCGCCGTGACCGCGACGATGCTGGTGCTGCTCGACCGGCGGCTGCGCAGCCGCCGGATCGCGAACCTGCCGAGCCTGCTGCCGCCGATCGACGTGCTCGAGACCGTGCTGTTCCGGTTGATCGGCACCGGCTTCGCGCTGCTCACGCTCGCGCTGGTCACCGGCTTCGCGTTCGTGACCAACCTCTTCGAGCAGCACCTCGTTCACAAGACCGTGCTGTCGCTGATGGCCTGGGTGCTGTTCGCGATCCTGCTGTTCGGTCGGGTGCGCTACGGCTGGCGAGGCCGGTCCGCGGTGCGCTTCACCCTGTGGGGCTTCGGCATCCTCGTGCTCGCGTACTTCGGCTCCAAGTTCGTGCTCGAGGACATCTTCGGACGGCACTGGGGATGACCCCGTCGCGCCGGTGATGTTCCATCCGTCACTGACCACGCTGTTCGCGTCGCTCGCCGCGCTGCTGCTCGCCGCGGCGTTCCTCGCCGGGAGCGAGACGGCGTTGATGAGCCTGAACCGCTACCGGTTGCGCCACGCGGCGCAGGCCGGCAACCGTGGCGCGCGCCTCGCCGAGGGCTTGCTCGCGAAGCCGGACCGGCTGATCGGCCTGATCCTGCTGCTGAACACCAGCGTGAACGTGATCGCCCCGATGCTCGTCGGCGTGATCGCGCTGCGGCTCGGCGGGGAGGTGCTGCTCGTGGTCGGGGTGGTCGGGCTGACGGTGGTGATGCTGGTGTTCTGCGAGGTGGGACCCAAGACCTTCGCGGCGCTGCATCCGGAGCGCCTCGCGCTGCCGGCCGCCTACGTGTACGCCCCGCTCCTGCGACTGCTCTACCCGTTCGTGTGGGCGACGAATCTTCTCGCGAACGGCACGCTGCGGCTGTTCGGCGTGTCGGCACAGCAGAGCGGGCACGCGCTCAGCGGCGAGGAATTGCGCACCGTGCTCGCCGAGGCGAGCGCGATGATCCCCCCGCGCCACCGGCAGATGCTCGTCGGGATCCTCGACCTGGAGCGGGTCACGGTCGAGGACATCATGGTGCCGCGCGCCGACGTCGTCGGGATCGATCTCGAGGACGACTGGGACGAGATCGTCGAGCGCCTGCGGCAGACCCAGCACACCCGGCTGCCGGTGTACGAAGGCGAGATCGACCGGATCGTCGGCCTGCTGCACATGAAGAACGTCGTCCACGCGCTCGCGCGCGGCCGTCTCGATCGCGACGCCCTTCGGGCCGCGGCGACCGCCCGCGACGTGTACTTCGTGCCATCGGGAACGCCGCTGAACACGCAACTGCTGAATTTCCAGCGGGACAAGCGTCGGCTCGCGTTCGTCGTCGACGAGTACGGCGACGTGCAGGGCCTCGTGACCCTCGAGGACATCCTCGAGGAAATCGTCGGCGAGTTCACGACCGATCCGGCGACGATGATGCACAAGGACGTGCATCGTGACGCCGACGGCAGTTTCGTCGTGAACGCCGCGGCGAACGTGCGCGCGCTGAACCGCTCGATGCGCTGGGACCTGCCGATCGACGGACCGAAGACGCTGAACGGTCTGATCCTCGAGTTCCTCGAGACGATCCCGGACCCCGGAACGACGCTGAAGCTCGCCGACTACACGCTCGAGGTGCTGCAGACCGGCGACAACGCGGTGAAGACCGTCCGGGTGCAGCCGCCACCGGCCGCGAGCGCACGCGCCGCGCCGGCCGGCTGATCCGTCTCAGCCGGCGCGCTCGGCCTCGAGCGCCTCGGCGAGGCGCTTCACGGCGCGCACGCGCATCCCCTCCGGCGGGCGCCGCGGCGCGTTCGCCGCGGCGACGATCGCGGTGCCGAACCCGTGCTTCGCGGCTTCCTGCAGGCGCTCCTCGCCGAACGGGACCGGCCGGATCTCCCCGGCAAGGCCGATCTCGCCGAAGGCGACCAGCGAGTGCGACACCGGGCGGTCCTCGAGGCTCGAGCGCGCGGCCAGCACGATCGCGAGATCCGCCGCGGTGTCGTCGATGCGCACCCCGCCGACCACGTTCGCGAACACGTCCGCGCCCTGGAATGCAAGGCCGCCGTGCCGGTGCGCGACCGCGAGCAGCATCGTCAGGCGATTGCCGTCGATGCCGACCGCCACGCGCCGGGGACTACCGCCGATCCCCGCGTCGACGAGCGCCTGGACCTCGATCAACAACGACCGGGTGCCCTCGCGCAGCACCGTGACGACGCTGCCGGCCGCGGGTTGCGGATCGCGCGACAGGAAGATCGCGGACGGATTCTTGACTTCCCGCAGCCCCTCTCCGGCCATCGCGAACACGCCGATCTCGTTCGCGGCGCCGAACCGGTTCTTCACCGACCGCAGGATCCGGAAACGGCTGCCGGTGTCGCTCTCGAAGTACAGCACCGTATCGACCATGTGCTCGAGCACCCGGGGACCGGCGATCTGCCCCTCCTTCGTCACGTGCCCGACGAGCAGCACCGCGGTCCCGGTGCGCTTCGCGTGACGCACGAGCAGCGCGGTGCACTCGCGCAGCTGCGCGACCGATCCCGGCGCGGACTCGACGCTTTCGGTGTAGGTCGTCTGGATCGAGTCGACGATCAGCACGCGGGCGTCGATCGCGCGGGACGCCTCCAGGATCTGCTCGACGCAGGTCTCGGCGAGCAGGCGCGAGGTCGATTCCTCGAGCCCGAGGCGACGGCCCCGCAGCGCGACCTGCTGCAGCGACTCCTCGCCGGTCGCGTACAGCACCGGCCCGGCCGCCGCGAGCGCCGCGGCCGCCTGCAGCATCAACGTGGACTTGCCGATCCCCGGATCGCCGCCGAGCAGCGTCACGGACCCGGCGACCAGACCGCCGCCGAGCACCCGGTCGAGTTCCCCGGACCCGGTCGCGACACGGACCGGCGAGCCCAATGACTCGGCGGCGAGCGTCGACGGCACCGCCGTCTCGACGCCGACGCCCCCCCGGCCGCGCCGCGGAGTCCCGGCCGGCGCGGACGCGGCGACGAGGGTGTTCCACTCGCCGCAGGTGCCGCACTGACCTTGCCATTTCGGCGAGACGCTGCCGCAACTGCCGCAGACGAATACCTCGCGCGTCTTCGCCATGCCGATCCTTTCGTGTCGATTTTGTGAGCTTAGCATTGCCGTGCCCCTCGCCCGATCCCCTATACTGCCAGCCGATGTCGAGCGGGATCATGTCCATTCAATGAGAAAGATCGGCTTGATCGCTGCGATCGCCGGCGCCGCGATCGTCGCGCTGTCCGTCGCGCTGCGGCTACTGGGCGAGCACGGCCCCTGGATCTGGCTCTCCGGCAGCATGCTGCTCGCCGGCGCGACCGCAACGCTCGCGTTCGCGCGATTCGGCGGCGGCGGCGCCCGGCCGAGCGCAACCGGGGGATCGCGCCCGCCCGGCGCGGATACCGCGCGGCTGCTCGACAACTTCGAGCAGCGTTTCGCGGAGCTGAAGGCCCGCAAGCCGAACGCGACGGTGCTCGGCGATCTGTACGCGCTCGGCACCCAGCTCGAACAGCGCGGACGCCTGCTGCAGGCGACCGCGGTCTTTCGCCACCTGACGCGTGTCGACTCGGGTTATCGCGACGTCACCGCGCGTCTGCAACGCCTGATGGATGCCGACCGGGCGTCGTTGCGGACCGGCCCGGTGCGCAGCCCCGCGCGCGACTCGGCCCCGCCCGCCGGCGCCGCCACCAGGTCGT
>JAJXYU010000045.1 GCA_021780395.1 Pseudomonadota bacterium | reverse complement strand
GCCCCCTGGCTGCCGCCGATCACCAGCAGGCGGGCCCGCCCGGCGCGGCCGGCCAGACGCTCGGCGGGCGGTGCGATCGCGGCGATGTCGGCGCGCACCGGATTGCCGATGCAGCGGGCGTGCACGCCCGGGCCGAAACTGCCCGGGAACGCCTCGAGCACCTCGCGCGCGAGCCGCGCCAGGCAGCGGTTGGTGAGCCCGGCGACCGCGTTCTGCTCATGGATCAGCAGCGGGATCCGCAGCAGCCACGCGGCGATCCCGCCGGGGCCGCTGACGAATCCGCCGGCGCCGAGGACCACGTCCGGACGGCGGCGGCGCAGCACGACGATCGCATCGGCGACGGCCCGCACGAGGCGCAGCGGCGCGAGCAGCCACGCGAGCGCGCCCTTGCCGCGAATCCCGGCGACGCGCACCCATTCGATCGCGAACCCGTTCGCGGGCACGAGGCGCGCCTCCATCCCGCCGGCGGTGCCGAGCCACACGACCGCGACGCCGCGCTCGCGCAGCGCCCGCGCGACCGCGAGCGCCGGGAACACGTGCCCGCCGGTGCCGCCGGCCGCGATCAGCACGGGCCCGCCGATCATCGTTCGCCCCCGACCGGGCGCATCACGGCCGCGCGCGACGCGCACTTGACCTCGTGATGGATCCGCAGCAGCACGCCGATCCACGCGAGCGTGACCAGCAGGCTGCTGCGGCCGTAGCTGATCAACGGCAGCGTGAGCCCCTTGGTCGGCAGCACGCCCATGTCGACGCCCATGTTGATCGCCGCCTGCAGGCCGACCCAGACCCCGAAGGACAGCGCGAGGTACGCCTGGAACAGCAGGCCGGCGCGCGCGGCCATCCGCGAGATCACCACCGCGCGCCACACGAGCGCGACGAACAACGCGATCACGCCGAACACGCCGACGAGGCCGAGTTCCTCGGCGAGCACCGCGAACACGAAGTCGGTATGCGCTTCGGGCAGATAGAAGAGCTTCTGCACGCTGTTGCCGAGACCGACCCCGAACAGCGAGCCGCGCCCGAACGCGATCAGCGACTGGGTGAGCTGGAAGCCGCTGTTGAACGGGTCGTTCCACGGATGCAGGAACACGGTGAGCCGCTTCAGGCGGTAGGCAGAGGTCAGCGCGAGCACCGCGAGCACCGCCGTGCCGAGCGTGAGCAGCAGCAACACGTAACGCAGCCGCGCGCCGGCGACGAACAGCACCGCGAGTCCGGTCACGAACAGCACCGTGGTCGCGCCGAAATCCGGCTCCGCGAGCAGCAGCACCGAGGCGACGCCGATCACCGCGATCGGCTTCGCGATCCCGAGCAACGTCTCCTCGAGCTCGGCACGCTTGCGCACGCAGTACCCGCACAGCCAGTTCACGATCAGCACCCGCGCGAGCTCGGACACCTGGAAGCTGCCGGGACCGAGCCGCAGCCAGCGCCGCGAGCCGTTGATCTTCGCCCCGATCCCCGGGATCAGCACCAGCAGCAGCACCGCGAGGCCGGCGAGCAGCAGCACGCTGCTGTAGCGCTCCCACAGCCGCGTCGGCAGCTGCGTGACGATCCACGCGAAGCCGATCCCGAGGAACCCGTAGACGAACTGCCGTTCGAGGAAATAGAACGGATTGCCATAATCGCGCCCGGCGATCGACATCGAGGCCGACGTGACCATGATCAGGCCGACCAGGAACAGCGCGGCCGCGATGCCGAGCGTGATCGGGTCCCACGCGAAGGGCATCCGGTCACGGATCCGCAGCCCCTGGGTCAGGGTCGTGGCGCTCATGCGGTCTCCCGCTGCAGCGCGCGGACCGCGGCGGCGAACGCCTCGCCACGCGCCGCGTAGTCGCGGAACATGTCGAAGCTCGCGCACGCCGGCGACAGCAGCACCGCGTCGCCTGATCTCGCGAGCCGCGCGGCCGCGGCGACCGCCTCGGGCATCGACGCGGCGAGTTCGATCGGACACAGGCAGCCGATCGCCGCGGCGATCGCCGGCGCATCCCGGCCGATCAGCACCGCAGCCCTCACCCGCCCGCGGAACGCGGCCGCGAGCGGCGCGAAATGCTGCCCCTTGCCGTCGCCGCCGAGGATCATCACCAGCGGCCGGTCGCTCCCCTCGACCGCGGCGAGGGTCGCCCCGACGTTGGTGCCCTTCGAATCGTCGACGTAGCGGACCCCGTCGACGTCCGCGATCCACTCGGACCGGTGCGGCAGCCCGGCAAAGCTCTCGAGCGCGCGCGTCATCGCGTCGAGTTCGAGACCCGCCGCCTCGCCGAGCGCGAGCGCGGCGAGCGCGTTCGCCACGTTGTGCCGCCCCGCGATCTTCAACCGCGATTGCGCGAGCAGCGGCGTGCCGCGGCGCACGAGCACGTCGCCGGCGAGCGCGAAGTCGGCGTCGGCGCGCCGCACCGAGAACGTCGTGACCGCCGCCCGCCCGGGCCGCATCGCGAGCACGCGCGGATCGTCCGCGTTCAGCACCGCCGCGGCGGCGTGCCGGAAGATCCGCGCCTTCGCGGCCGCGTAGTCCTCGAGCGACGCGTAGCGGTCGAGGTGGTCGGGGCTCAGGTTGAGCACCGTCGCCGCGCACGGCGCGAGCGACTCGGTCGTCTCGAGCTGAAAGCTCGACAGCTCGAGCACATAGAGATCGGGCACCGGCCGCGCGAGCAGGTCGAGCGCCGGTTCGCCGAGGTTGCCGCCGGCGAGCACGCGCCGGCCCGCGACCGCGGCCAGGTGCGCGACCAAGCTCGTGACGGTGCTCTTGCCGTTGGTGCCGGTGACGGCGATGGTCGGCGCGCGCGCCTCGCGCGCGAACAGCTCCACGTCGCCGACGACCTCGATCCCGAGGCGGCGCGCGGCGCCGACGATCGGCTCCTGCGGCGACACGCCCGGCGAGAGGAGCACCTGGCTCGCGCCGTCGAGGACGGACTCGTCGAAGCCGCCGAGGCGAAGTTCCACCCGCGTCGCGAGGTCGCCGAGCGCCGCAAGCCCCGGTGGCGCGGGCCGCGAATCGGTCACGCGCACCGCGACGTTGCGCCGCGCCAGGTGGCGCACGCAGGAGACCCCCGTCTTGCCGAGGCCGATCACGACGATGCTCATCGGATTTTCAACGTGGCCAATCCCGCCAGCACCAGCACGAAGCTGATGATCCAGAAACGCACGATCACCTTGGGCTCCGCCCAGCCCTTCAGTTCGAAGTGATGATGGATCGGAGCCATCCGGAACAGCCGCTTGCCGGTCAGCTTGAACGAGGCGACCTGCAGCATCACCGAGACGGTCTCGAGGACGAACACGCCGCCCATCACGAACAGCACGATCTCCTGCCGCACGATCACCGCGGTGGTGCCGAGGCTCGCGCCGATCGCGAGCGCGCCGACGTCGCCCATGAACACCTGTGCGGGGTAGGCGTTGAACCACAGGAAGCCGAGGCCGGCGCCGACCAGCGTCGCGCTGAACACCAGCACCTCGCCGACGCCGGGGATGTACGGAATGTGCAGATAGCTCGCGAACTTGAAGTTGCCGGTCGCGTACGCGAACACCCCGAGCGCCGCGGCGACCATCACCGCCGGCATGATCGCGAGCCCGTCGAGGCCGTCGGTCAGGTTCACCGCGTTGCTGCTGCCGACGATCACGAAATACGAGAGCGCGACGAACCCGAGCGCGCTCATCGGCACCGCGACCGTCTTGAAGAACGGCACGTACAGCGAGGTCTCGTCGGGCGACTGGTGGAAGTGGTACAGCGCATACGCCGCGCCGATCCCGGCAACCGACTGCGCGAGGTACTTGGCGCGCGCCGCGAGGCCGCGGGAATCGCCGACGACGAGCTTCAGGTAGTCGTCGTAGAAGCCGATCGAACCGAACACCAGCGTCGTCACGAGCAGCACCCAGACGAAGCGGTTCGCGAGATCGGACCACAACAGCGTGCCGAGCGCGATCGCGACCAGGATCAGCCCGCCGCCCATCGTCGGTGTCCCCGCCTTCGGCAGGTGCGACTTCGGCCCGTCGCTGCGCACCCGCTGGCCGATCTGGTAACGCGACAGGACCGCGATCATCCGCGGACCGACGAACAGCGCGATCGCGAGCCCGGTGATCGCCGCGAGGATCGCCCGCAGCGTCAGGTACTGGAACACACGGAACGCCGGGTGCGTGCGCATCAGGTATTCGGCGAGATACAGCAACATCGCGCTTCAACCCTCCATCGCGATCGCGCCCGTCGCGCCCGTCGCGCCCGTCCCGGCCGCCCCGGCCGCCCCGGCCGCCCCG
>JAJXYU010000097.1 GCA_021780395.1 Pseudomonadota bacterium | reverse complement strand
AGCGACCCTCGTCCCCGCCGCGCTAGCGGCCGCCGTCGCGGCGTGCGGCGAGGTGCCGGACCGCCGAGAACAGCAGGTCGTGGAAGTCTCCGCGGTCGCGTCGCGGTCCCGTCGCGCCCGTCGGGTCGATCTGGGTCAACAGCACCGCGACCAACCCGGACCGCGGGCTCACGAGCCATTGCGTATCCCAGACGCCGCCCCAGGAAATGTCGCCGTTCAGCTCGGCCTGCGGCGCATGCGCCGCATCGAGCTCGACCGCGACGCCGAGCCCGTAGCCGAGTCCGGTCGAATCGGGACCGAAATAGCGGTAGAGCGCGTCCGGCGGAACCTGGTTGTGCGTCATCAACGCGACCGTGACCGGCGAGAGGATCTCATGGCCGTCGAGGGAGCCCCCGTTCGCGAGCATCTGCGCGAAGCGCAGATAATCGCCGGCGGTCGAGATCATGCCGCCGCCGCCCGAGGGCCACACCCGCGGATCGGTCGGATCCATCAGCCACGGCGAGTGGCTCGGGACGAGTTCGCCGTCGGGTTGCCGTCGATAGAGGGTCGCGAGCAGCGGCGCCTCGGCCGGACCCAGGTGGAAGCTGGTCGAGTTCATCGCGAGCGGCGCGAGGATCTCCTGGTGCACGAATTTCGCGAACGGCATCCCCGAGACGACCTCGACCAGGCGCCCCAGCACGTCGTCGGCAAAACTGTAGCGCCACCCCTCTCCCGGCTGGAAGTACAGCGGCATCTGCGCGATCTTGCGCACGACGGTCGCGAGCGAGTCGTGCGGCGCGAGGTGCAGCGTCGCATACACCTTGCCGAGCGGCGTGGTGTCGTCGAACACGTAGCCGAGACCGCTCTGCTGGGTCAGCAGGTCCCGGATCGTGATCGGATGGCGGGCCGGCACGGTCACCGGCTGCCCGTCGGCGCCCATCCGCACGAACACCCGCGGATGAGCGAACTCCGGCAGGAACCGCGAGACCGGATCGTCGAGCTGGAAGTCGCCGCGCTCGTAGAGCTTCAGCACCGCGACCGTCGTGATCGGCTTGGTCATGCTCGCGATGCGAAACCGGGTGTCGAGGGTCATCGGCGCGTGGGTGGCGAGATTCCGATAGCCGCTCGCGCCTTCGTCGACGAGCTTGCCGTCGCGCGCGACCATCCACACGAAGCCGGCCGCCCGGTGCTGCGCGGCCCGGATCCGGAAGAACTCGTCGAGCCGATGCAGGCGCGCCCGCGACATCCCGACCGCGCGCGGGCTCGAGCGCGGCAGCGGCGGTGCGTCGTCGCGCGCCGCCGCGGCGAATGCCGACACGGCGAGCGCGCCCAGGGAAACGAATGCGGCCCATCGAGGTGCACGTCGAGTCATCGGGTATCCTCCGTCTACAGGTCCGCGAGCGTCTCGCGAATCCAGTCCAGCAAGTGCGCGCAGTAGGCGCGCTCCACGAGCAATAGGTATTCGTCCGCCTGCCAGCCGGCGACCGTGACCACGACGTCGGCGAACCGGCCGGTTCGGGCCTCGCCGACGCGCGGGATCGAGCGTGACGACCCCAGGCGCTGCAGCACCGCGAGGGCACGAGCTCCGGCGAGATGGATGCCGGCGATCCCGCCGCTCTGATCCACGAGCGAGATCTCCTCGTTCGGCCCGAGACCTCGACGCAGCGCGTCGATCGGCGCCGGTGTGCCGGCGAGCACCCAGGTTTCGCTCGGCGATCTCCACAGCAGCGCGAACGGATCGGCGCCGCCCGGCAAGCGCTGCCGCTCCAGGCGGCCGGCGGCCGGCAGAGCGCAGCCGAGCACGGGCGCGACCCTGGCCTCGCCGCGCATCGGATCGAAATACCGCAGGCTCGCGACGCGAATCGCGCGATCGCGTTCCGCCGTCACGCCGCCGCCGGTCCAGCGCTCGAGGGTGTCGTGAGTGTCAGCCATGCAGTCGCTTCCCTTCGGGGTCGATGAACGGCGTTGCGACGACGATCGCGTCGATCCGCTGCCCGAGGTGGTGCACGCCGACGGTCTCGCCGAGGCGCTGCGCGCCGCGTGCGAGCATCGCGAGCGCGACCGGGGCGCGCAGCGTCGGGCTCCAGTGGCTCGAGGTCACGTGACCCTCGGTCGCCGTCGGCGGCGGCGCCTGCGCGATTTGCGCGCCGACCGGCAAGCGCGTCCGGCCGTCCACGGGCTTCAGGCCGACGAGCCGCAGTCGGTCCGGATCGAGTGCCGCCGGCCGCAGGAGCGATCGCCGGCCCACGAAATTCGCGTGCTTGCGCTCGAGCCCGCGCGCGAAGCCGACGTCGCCCGGCAGCGTCGTGCCGTCGGTGTCGACGCCGACGTGCAGGTAACCCTTCTCGGTCCGCAGGATCTCGAGCGCCTCGATGCCGTACGGGGCACCACCGAGCGGCGCGGCCGCGCCCCAGACGCGCTCGATCAGGTCGTCGGCCCGCTCGACGGGCACGTTGATCTCGTAGGACAGCTCGCCGGTGAAGCTCGCGCGCAGCACGCGCACCGGCGAGCCGTCGTATTCGCCGTCCGCGATCGTCATGTGCTTCATCGATTCCGGCGAGAATCGGCCGTCGAGACCGATCGCGGCGAGCGTCGTCCAGGCTTTCGGGCCCGACACGGTCATGTTTCCCCAGCGCGAGGTCACCGGGGTGACCAGCACGTCGAACTGCGGGTATTCGCACTGGAGCCATTCCTCGAACGCGGCCGCGGTCCGCTCGACGCCGGCGCTCGTGGTGTTGACCCAGAAATGGGCCGGCCCCAGCCGTGCAACCACGCCGTCGTCGACGATCACGCCATTCTCGTTGAGCAACAATCCGTATCGGGCCTGACCGGGTGCGAGCGAGGACATCGTGCCGACGTACATGAGGTCGAGAAACTGCGCGGCGTCGGGTCCCCAGACCTCGATCTTGCCGAGCGGAGACCCGTCGAACACCCCGACCACGCTGCGCACGGTCTCGGCTTCGCGCTGCGCCGCGCTCTCCAGCGACTCGTCCGCGCGGGGATACGCGGCCGGTCGGCTCCAGTTGCCGAACAGTTCGAACAGCGCCCCGTGGCCGGCATGCCAGGCCGCGGCCGGCAGGTGCTTCACCGGACGATAGCGATCGGCGACGCGGCGGCCGACGAGTGCACCGAAGCTCACCGGGGCGAACGGCGGCCGGAACGTGGTCGTGCCGACCTCGGCGGGTCCGCGCTGCGTCGCTTCGCCCATCAGCACGAGGGCGTTCACGTTGCTGGTCTTGCCCTGGTCGGTCGCCATGCCGGTCGTCGTGTAGCGCTTCAGATGCTCGACCGAGCGATAGTTCTCGGTCGCCGCGAGCGCGACATCGGCGACGGTCACGTCGTTCTGAAGATCGAGGAAGATCTTGCCGCGCACGCCGGGGATCCGGCTCGACGCGAGCGAGCGCCCGGCCCCGCCGATCGGCGGCGGCGGCACCGTGAATCCGAGCGCGAGCGATCGTCCGACCTCGGCGGCGTGCTCGAGCGCCGCGCTGCGCGAGAACACCCCGGCGCAGGCGCCGACGCTGTAGAGGCCCGGCGCCGGTCCGTCCGGTACGAACATCGCCGCCTCCTCGAGCCAGCGCAGCCGTCCCTTCGCCTGGGAGTGCAGGTGCACCGCCGGCGCGAATCCGCCGGCGCTCAGGATCAGATCGCACTCGAGGCGCTCGGCTCGCCCGCCCGGCTCATTGGCGTCGACCACGAGGCAGCCGCGCACCCCGCGTCCGCCGACGACCCGTCCGATCCCGTGGTGCGCGAGGCACCGGACTCCTTCCGCCTGGGCACCGATCGCACCCGCCGGTCGCCGATCGAGCACCGCGACGATCTCGATCCCCGCCGCTCGCAGCGACCGGGCGACCGCGTACGCGGAATCCCCGTTCGCCGCGATCACCGCGCGGCGGCCACAGGCGGTCGCATAGCCATGCGCGTATTTCTCGGCGGCACCGGCGAGCATCACGCCGGGACGATCATTCCCGGGGAAGAGCATCGGTCGCTCGAACGCCCCCTGCGCGGAGACGATCGAGCGTGCGCGGATCTTCCACAGACGCTCGCGCAGCGCACCGTGCGTGCCCGGCGCGGCTGCCGCGAGCGATTGCACCGCGCACAGCAGTCCGTGGTCGTAGACGCCGAACGCGAGCGTGCGCGTCAACACCGTGACCCCTGCCCGCTCGGCCTTCTCGAGCAGCGCCTGCACGGTCGCATCGCCGCGCCAGCCGAGCGCGCCGCCGGCGGCCGGCGCCGCGCACAGCAGCGTCGTCGCGGCGCCCGCCTCCGCC
>JAJXYU010000149.1 GCA_021780395.1 Pseudomonadota bacterium | reverse complement strand
GCATCCCGTCGCGTCCGAGCATGCGCACGTAGATGTACGCGCGCAGCAGGACGCCGGCGTTGCCCATGAACGTCGACAGGCGGCCGATCGAATGCGGCAGATCGGTCTCGTCGAGCCAGCGGTAGCTGCCGGCGTCCTCGCCGACGATCGGAATCGGGACGAACGGCGCGAGCCGATCGTTGACCCCGACCGCGCCGGCGCCCGGACCCCCGCCACCGTGCGGCGTCGAGAACGTCTTGTGCAGGTTCATGTGGATCACGTCGAATCCCATGTCGCCGGGGCGCACCTTGCCGAGGATCGCGTTCAGGTTCGCGCCGTCGTAGTAGAGCAGTCCTCCTGCGCCGTGCACGATCTGCTCGATCTCGACGATGTGTCGCTCGAACACGCCGAGGGTCGAGGGGTTGGTGAGCATGATCCCGGCGGTCCGCGGTCCGACCACCGCGCGCAACGCCGTCAGATCGACGTCGCCGTCGGCGTTGACCGGGATCTCGCGTACGCGGAAGCCGCACATCGTCGCGGTCGCCGGGTTGGTCCCGTGCGCTGCCTCCGGGACGACGATCTCGTCCCGGTCGAGGTCGCCGCGCGCGCGATGGTACGCGCGGATCATCGATACGCCGGCGAATTCGCCCTGCGCGCCAGCCATCGGTACCAGCGACACCGCGCTCATTCCGGTCACGCCCTTCAGGATTTCCTGCAGGTCGTGCAGGCATTGCAGTACGCCCTGGCTCGTGGCCGCCGGCGCGAGCGGATGCCGGCCGAGGAACTCGGGCAGCATCGCATACTGATTGCACGCCTTCGGGTTGTACTTCATCGTGCACGACCCGAGCGGATAGAGGTGCGTGTCGATGCTGAAGTTCCTCTGCGACAGACGCGTGAAATGGCGCACGACGTCGAGCTCGGACGCCTCGGGCAGCCGGGGGCGTCGCTCGCGTCGCAGCCGCGTCGGAATGTCCGCGACCGCGTCCGGCGGAGGGTTCGGCCATTGATCGCCCGCACCGCGTCCCGGCGCGCCGTACTCGAAGATCGTCGGTTCACGCATTGCCATCGCTCGCCTCAGGTGTTCGCCGTCGAATGCGGCGCTTGCATCAGGGTCCGCTCGAGCGCGGCCGCATAGCGCTCGATGTCGGCGTCGGTCTTGGTCTCGGTCGCGCACACCAGCATCGCCGGGGCGAGCTCCGGGTAGTCGCGCGCGAGGTCGTAGCCGCCGAGAATGCCTTGCGCGGCGAGCGCCGCGAGCACCGGCGCGACCGGGCGGTCGAGCCGCAGCACGGTCTCGTGGAAGAACGGACCGTCGAACGCCTGCCGGACGCCGGGGATGCGCAGCAGCGCGTCACGCAAATCCCGGGCGCGCGCATGAGCGGCCGCCGCGGTGCGCTCGAGACCTTCGGCACCCATCAGCGACAGATAGATCGTCGCCGCGGTGACCAGCAGCCCCTGGTTCGTGCAGATGTTCGAGGTAGCCTTCGCCCGCCGGATGTGCTGCTCGCGCGCCTGCAGCGTGAGCGTGTAGCCCTCCTGGCCGGCGCTGTCGAGCGTGCGGCCGACGATGCGGCCGGGCATGTGGCGCACGAATTCCTTGCGCGTCGTCATGAAGCCGAAGTACGGACCGCCCGACGACAACGGTACGCCGAGCGGCTGGCCTTCGCCGACGACGATGTCGGCGCCGCGCTCGCCCCAGTCGCCGGGCGCGCGCAGCGCGCCGAGCGAAATCGGGTTCACCACCGCGATCAGCAGTGCGTCGTGCGCATGGGCCCAGTCGGTGAGTGTGTCGACGTCCTCGAAGCCGCCGAAGAAGTTCGGCTGCTGCACGACCAGCGCCGTGACGTCGCCGCCGGCCGCTGCGGCGTCGAGTGCGTCGACCGCGACGGATCCGCGCACCGGGTCGTACGCGACCGGGCCGAACGTGAGGCCTTGCTGGCCCGCGACCGCGCGCGCGACTTCCCCGTAGCGCGGATGGAGCGTCCTCGGCACGAGGATGCGCCGTGACGTGGACTTGCGGTTCGCGCGCACCGCCATCAAGCACGCTTCGCCGGTCGCCGATGCGCCGTCGTAGAGCGACGCGTTGGAGACTTCCATTCCCGTCAGCCTGGCGACCATCGTCTGGAACTCATAGAGCAGCTGCAGCGTGCCCTGGCTCGCCTCGGCCTGGTACGGCGTGTACGCGGTGTAGAACTCGCCGCGCGTCGTGATCGCCCAGACGGCGGCCGGGATATGGTGCTCGTAAGCGCCGGCGCCGATGAAGCACAGCGGCGAGCCGTCGCGCGCGGCGCGTTCCCGCATCAACCGTCCGATCTGCATCTCGTTCAGCGCCTCCGGGACGCCGACGAGTTCACCGGCCCGAAGTTGCGCCGGAATCTCGTCGAACAGGGCGTCGACGCTCGAAGCCCCGATCGCACCGAGCATCTCCTCGACGTCCGCCCGGGTGTGCGGGATGAAGGCCATCAGTCGCTCTCCTTGCGCAGCAGATCGGAATAGTCCGCGGCCGACAACGTCTTCGGGCCGCCGGCGCCGGGCGCGACCCGAACCCGCATCATCCATCCGGCGCCGTATGGATCCTGGTTGATCGATTCCGGCGAACCCTCGAGTGCGGCGTTGCGGGCGATCACCTCGCCGCTCACCGGTGCGTAGACGTCGGAGGCGGATTTCACCGATTCGACCACCGCACAGGCGTCTCCGGCGGTCACCGTGCGGCCGACCTCGGGCAGCTCGACGTACACGATGTCGCCGAGTGCGTGCTGCGCGTGGTCGGTGATGCCGATCTCGGCGGTGCCGTCGGGCAGCCGGCGGATCCATTCGTGCGCCTCGGTGTATTCGAGTTCGGCGGGAACGTTGCTCATGTTCGGGGGCTCTCCAGGTGGGGATCAGGAAACCAGCGGCTGACCACGGCGTACGAACGGCGGTGTCACGACGCGCGCGCGCAGCATTCGGCCGCGCACGTCGACCTCGACCTCGGTGCCGGTGGCGGCCGGTACCCGCGCGAACGCGATCGAGCGCTCGAGCGTCGGTGAGAAGCCGCCGCTCGTGATCTCGCCTTCGCCGACGCCGGGTGCGATCACGGTCTGGTGCCTGCGCAGTACGCCGCGATCGACCAGCAGCAGACCGACGAGCTTGCGCGCGGACCCGCGTCGCTGGATCGCCTCGAGCGCGTCGCGCCCGATGAAGCGTCGCGTTACGGGCTGCATCGCCACCGTCCAGCCGAGCGCCGATTCGAACGGATCGGTCTGTTCGTCCATGTCGTTGCCGTAGAGGTTCATGCCGGCCTCGAGCCGCAAGGTGTCCCGTGCGCCGAGGCCGCACGGGGTCGCGCCCGCCGACCGCAGCGCCTCGAACAGCGCAGCGGCGCCCGCTGTCGGGAGCATCACCTCGAAGCCGTCCTCGCCGGTGTAACCGGTCCGCGAGAGATACCACTCGTCGATCGGGCGCGCATGGAACGGCGCGAGTGCGAGCGCCTCCGCCGCGCGCTCCGGCGGCAGGAGTTTCGCGGTCAGCGTCCGGGCCTCGGGCCCTTGTACCGCGAGCATCGCGAGGTCCTCGCGCTCGACGACCGAGACGCCGAAGTCCGCCGCGTGCCGGCGAATCCACGCGAGATCCGCCTCGCGTCGACCCGCGTTCACGACGATCCGGTATGCGGCGCCCTCGAGCCGGTAGACCAGCAGATCGTCGATCACGCCGCCGGCCTCGTTCAGCATGCAGCCGTACAGCGCGCGACCGGGCGAGGTGAGTTTGGCGACGTCGTTCGCGAGCAATCGCTCGAGGAACTCGCGCGATCTCGCGCCGTCCACGTCGACCACGCCCATGTGAGAGACGTCGAAGACGCCGGCGGCGCGGCGGACCGCATTGTGCTCGGCAACCTGGGATCCGTAATGCAGCGGCATGTCCCAGCCGCCGAAGTCCACGGTGCGCGCGCCGAGCGCGCGATGCAGATCGAACAAGGCCGTGCGTCGTCCCATACGCCCTCCATCGCGGTCCGACCGCTGCGCGGACCGGAAACAAAAAAGGCGGCAGACGTTCATCGAACATCTGCCGCCCCTCTGTCCTGCGACCTGAGAGATCGGACGCCGGATCGGCGCCGCGCCCCTTCGGTGGGCGAATCCCGCGTGATTTCGGGATCCACCACTCTCCAGAGCTCGAATCGAAGCTGTGCCGCTTCCGCAGTCGGTCGTTGCTGGGCCTGAGCGTTTCCGGGCGGGACTTGCGCCTTCGGCGTTCCGGCACAGGCCGGACACTCTCCGATCAGACTGCCACTTCGAGCGA
>JAJXYU010000006.1 GCA_021780395.1 Pseudomonadota bacterium | reverse complement strand
CGCCGAGCGTCGATGCGCGCGATCGGGCCGGCGACACGCCGCTGATCGCCGCGGCGCGGGCCGGTCACGCAAAGGTCTGCGCGATGCTGATCGCGGCCGGCGCGGATCCGGCGCTGCGCGACCGCGACGGGCGGTCGGCCCGTGACGTCGCCGGCGAGCGCGGGTTCATGCCGATCGTCGCGCTCCTCGAGCCGCGCGGCTGAAACCCGTCAGGCCGGTGCGGCGAGCTTGCGCTGCAGGTGCGCCGCGAGTTCGCGGATCGTCGGATGGTCGAAGAGCTCGGTGAGGTCGATCTGGCCGGGGTAGTCCCGATCGATCGTCTCGTGGATCTCGATCAGCTTCAACGAACTCGCGCCGAGCTCGAACAGGTTGTCGTCGATCTCGATCCGCTTGCCGGGGAGCGCCGCCTCGCAGATCGCCCGCAGCCGGCTCTCGAGCTCCGAGCCGCGCACCTGTGCGGCGCCGCCGTGGCTTGCGCGCAGCGCCGCGAGCTCGGCGAGCTCGGTGTCGAATTCGCCGTCGACCATCGACTGTACGAGCAGGTGCCGTTGGATCTTGCCGCTGGTCGTCTTCGGGATGCGCTTGACCGGGACGACCTCGGCGACCTCGAGTCCCGCGTGCTCGTTGATCAGGCGCGCAACCGCGGTCGCGGTCGGCAGGAATTCAGCCATTCCCGACCGGTGCAGGACGAACAGCACGAGATCCTCGCCCTGAGCGCCGGGGCGCCGAACGCCGGCCGCGACGACCTTGCCGAGTTCGAGCCCGGGTGCGCGCTGCGCGATGTTCTCCAGGTCGTGCGGATAGTAGTTCTGGCCGTTCACGAAGATGATCTCCTTCGCGCGGCCGGTCACGTACAACGCGCCCTCGTGATGGATCCCGAGGTCCCCGGTGTCGAGCCAGCCGTCGGCGTCGATCGTCGCCGCGGTCGTCTCGGGGTCCGCGAAGTAGCCGTGGGTCACGTTCGGCCCGCGGATCAGGACCCGGCCGACCCGGTCCTCGGCGACCGCCGCGCCCGCGCCATCGGCGATGCGGACCTCGGTGTCGGGAATCGGCTGGCCGACGCACATCAGCTCGAGCGCATCGCGGGCGTTCGTGGGATTGCGCTCGATCGTGTCACCCGGTGCGAGCTTGTGACGGTTCACGCGGATCCATCGGTACTCGGTGTCGGGCACCGGCATCGCGACCGCGAGCGAGGCCTCGGCGAGGCCGTAGACCGGATACATCGCGCGGCGCTTGAGGCCGGTGTACGCGAGTGCGTCCATGAACTCGTTGCACAGTTCGACCGAGATCGGCTCGGCGCCGTTGTAGATCAAGCGGATCGAGGACAGGTCCACGCCCTCGAGCCGCCGCTCGCCGAGCACCTTCAGGAAGTGTCGATAGCCGAAATTAGGCGAGCAGGTGATCGTCGCGCGCTTGCGCGAGGCGACCTGCAGCCACAGGAGCGGACGCCGCACGAACAGCTCGGTCGGCATCAGGTTCACGTGTACGCGGTTCGCGAACTGCATCCAGAAGAAGCCGATCAAGCCCATGTCGTGCGTGAGCGGCATCCAGCTCAAGGACACGTCGGATTCGTTGAACCGGTCGAGCTGGGTCGCGCTGCGGGTGTTCGCGACCAGGTTCGCGTGCGTGAGTACGACGCCCTTCGGCTCGCTGGTCGACCCGGAGGAGAACTGGATGAACGCCGTGTCCTCGGGCGCGGGCCGGTGGAGCTTGCCCGGCCGGGAGACGTCGGTGATCGACTCGACCAGGAAGCAGCGCGCCTTGAGTTCGGCGAACAACGCCGACTCGCCGGCCTCGGCGGCGAACGCCTGCAGGCGCTCGAGGTTTCGCGCGTCGGTGTACAGCCAGGGCTTGCCGAGCTTGCGCGCGACGCGCAACAGCTTGTGCCGGTGCTCGTCGCTGATCCCGACCGCGAGCGGAACCGGCTGGATCCCGCCGCAGACGCCGGCGAGGAAGCCGTCGATGAACTGCTCGTTGTCGCTGAGGAACAGGATCATCCGGTCGCCGCGCGCGGCACCGAGGGATTGCAGATGGTGCAGGATCCCGAGCGCCCGCTCGTAGAGCTCCGCGTAGCCGACCCGCCGCTCGGAGGTCTCGCCATCGACGTAACAAACCGCGCGATCGACGCCGCGATTCATCTCCAAAATGTCGACCAAGGTGTTGTAAGTCATCGTTCCTCTACCGTCATCAATAGCCGGGATCGGGGACGCAGGTTGATCTGCGCCTCGAACTCGACCGGATCCCCGTTCGCCGGCGCGATCTGGAAGCGCCGGCTCATCGTGTGCACGTGCACGAGCATTTCGAACATTGCGAGGTTCTCGCCGACGCAGTGCCGCGGTCCGGCCGAGAACGGCAGGTACGCGAACTGGTGTCGCTGCGCGGCGTCCGGGCCCGCGAACCGTTCCGGACGGAACGCCTCGGGCTCATCCCAGTGGCGCGGGTGGCGATGCAGCACGTACGGGCAGATGAACACCTCCGTGCGCGGTCCGATCGGAAAGCCGCCGAGCGAATCCGCCTCGATGCTGCGGCGGGTGAACAGCCAGCCCGGCGGATACAGGCGCAAGGCTTCCTGGATCACCTGGTGCGTGAAGCACAGCGACTCGGCGGCGGCGAGCCCGAGCGGCCGGGCGCCGCTGGCACGATCGGCTTCCGCGCGCAGTCGCTCCCCGACCTCGGGGTGGCGGGCGACGAGGTGCCAGGTCCACGCGAGCGCGGCCGCGGTGGTTTCATGGCCCGCGACGATCAAGGTCAGCACTTCGTCGACGAGTTCGGCGTCGCTCATCGGCTCGCCGGTGTCGCGGGTGCGCGCGCTCATCAGCATCTCGAGAAAGTCGAACCGTTCGACGGCGGGCCCGCGTCGGCGCCGGGCGGCGAGATCCACGACGAGCTTCGCGAGCGAACGGAAGCGGAACGCGAACCGCAGGTCGCGGTCGGTCACCTGCGCGACCAGCGCGAACGGGTTGCCGCCGAGCTCGCGCTCCAGCCGTCCGAGGTCGTCGCCGAAGATCGCGCGCAGCACGATCTCGAGCGTGAGCGCGCTCGCCTCGTCGGCGACGTCGACCGGCTCGCCACGCGCGGCGTGCGCCGCCCAGCGGTTCGCGTAACGATCGTTGACCTCGTCGATCAGCGCGGCGAAGCGCTCGAGCACCTTGCGATGGAACGCGGGCTGGATCATGCGACGCTGCCGGCGCCAGAACTCCCCCTCGCTCGTCATGATCCCGTTGCCGAGCAGGATCTGCACCCGGTCGATGCCTTCCCCCTTGGTGTAGTTGCGGTGGTTCGACAGCAGCACGTGCTTGACGTCGTCGGGGTCGTTGATCACGTAGAAGTACGCGCCGCGCCCCGGCGCGAACACCCGGTAGGTGTCGCCGAATTCGGCAAAGTACGCGCACAGCCGGGCCAGGGATTCATCGCTGCCGCCGAGATCGAAGCCCTCCGCCGGTTCGGGCGGTATCGCCTCCTGGTACATCCGGCCATTGTAACGTAAGCGCCCGCGCGGGCCGGTGCCCGCAGTTGAGAATAAACCCGTCGGGACGGTCCGGCGGTTGCGCGGCGATGCGCGGTTCCCGAGAATGCGCCCCGTGCCACAGAACGCGGACGACGACCGGCTTCGCAATACGATCTACCGCCAGCAGACCCGATCGTCGCGGCGGCTGACGCCGCTGCGTGCGGCGGCGTACCGCCTGCTGGTTCCGGTCGGGCTCGCGCTCATCCGCTTGGTGTGGCGCTGGGCGCGAAGCGTGCGGGTGGACGGCGTCGAACACCTCGACGCGGCGCTGGCCGCCGCGCCGTCGTTGATTCCGGTCTACTGGCACCAGCACCAGCTGTTCTGCGTGAAGGCGCTGCTCGATCAGCGCACGCGCGGCTTGCGGCCCGGCTTCCTGGTCAGCCCGTCGGTCGACGGCGAGATCGGCGCGATGATGATCGCGCGGTTGAACGCCGTCGCGATCCGCGGATCCTCTTCCCACACGGGTGCGCGGACATTGCGCGACTTCTACCAGGCGCTCGTGCGCGACGCCGTGTCGCCGTCGATCACGCCCGACGGACCGCGGGGTCCCGTCTGGAAGGTGAAGCCCGGCGCGATCCTGCTCGCACAATTGTCGCAGCGGCCGATCGTACCGATGAGCTACGCGGCCTCCCGCGCATGGATGTTCCACTGGGACCGATTCGTGATCCCGTTGCCGTTCGCGCGCGTCGCGATCGCGATCGGTGAGCCGATCTGGGTGCCGCAGAAGCTCGATCCGCACGATCTCGCGGCGCTGCAGGCGCGACTGGAGGAGCGCCTGCATGCGCTGTTCGCCGAGGCGCGCGCGCGGCTCGATTGATTGTCCTCGTCCCGCCCGTCCAACCGGGATGCTGACCTCGGGGATGGGGATGGGGATGGGAACGCACGTCGGTGCCAAGCGTTGCACCAAATCCATATGTGTGACAAAAATACACATATGTCGGATGATCTTCGATCGGTCTTGCTCTCGTCGGTGCGGCTGATGCTGCGGCCGATCGTTCGCGTGCTTCTGCGCGGTGGGATCCCGTTCCGCGAGTTCAGTGAACTCGCAAAGTTCACCTACGTCGATATCGCGACGACGGAGTACGGTCGGCGCAACCGGCCGACCAACGTGTCGCGGACCGCGATCCTGACCGGACTCAACCGGCGCGACGTCGCGCGGATCCGCGCGTCGGAGCCTGGAGCGATGCTGGAGCCGCTCTACATGAGCCACGGTTCGCGGATCCTGTCCGGTTGGCATTGCGATGCGGATTTCCTCGATGCGGACGCACGCCCGGCTCGGCTGCCGCTCGAGGGCGGTTCGCCGAGTTTCCAGGCACTCGCCCGACGCTACGCACCGGACCTGCCGCACATCGCGTTGTTCAAGGAGTTGTCCGCGGCCGGCGCGGTGGAACTTTGCGACGACGGTCAGCTGCAGGCACTGATGCGCAGCTACATTCCGAAGTCCTTCGATCCGAACCAGATCCGTCTGTGGGGGAGCATCCTGCACGACATGGCCTCGACCCTCGCTTTCAACGTCACCCGCGCGCCGACCGTCGCCGCGCGGTTCGAGCGTCGTGCGATCCACGCGCGCGTGCGCCGATCGGCCGTGCCGGAATTCCGCGAGTTCCTCGAAGGCGAGGGCCAGCGCTTCCTGGAGCGGATCGACGGCTGGCTTGCGGAGCACGCGGTGGACGAGTCCGAGGGTGAAGACCCGCACGTGAGCACGCGGCTCGGTGCGGGCGCGTACCTGATCGAAGAGCCGGTCGCGAAGGGAGCGGTGAATTCATGAGCCTGCGAGTGTGGCGGGGCCGGCTGGGGTTCGCGCTTTTCGTGCTGCCGCTGCTGTCGTCGTGCGGTGGCGGCGGGGTCGTCGCCGGGATCGAAGGCACCGGCCCTGCGCAGGTCGCGGCCGTTTCGTCGGGGCCGATCAGCCGTTTCGGCAGCATTTTCGTCAACGGCGTCGAATTCGATACGTCCCAGGCGTCGATCTCGATCGACGGGCAAAGTGCGACCACGGGCCAATTGAGCGTCGGCGACGTCGTCGAAGTCCAGGGCTCGATCGCCTCGGGCGGCACCACGGGCACCGCGACCTCGGTCGACTACCGGACCTTGGTGCAGGGACCCATCAGTTCGGTCGATGCCGCAGGCTCGAGCGTGACGGTGCTCGGCCAGACCGTGCAGATCGGTCCGCAGACTTCGATCGGCGCCGAGGCGGGTGGGACACCGGGTTTTGCGTCGCTGTTGCCCGGCACGCTGGTCGAAGTGAGCGGGTTCCCGGGCGCGGGTGCCGCGGTGGCCGCAACCCGCGTCGAGATCCAGACGCAGGTCTCGGACTTCGAACTGACCGGCGTCGTCTCGGCCGTGGACTCCTCCACCTTGCAGGTCGTCGTGAACGGCGAAGCCGTCGACTTCAGCGGCGCGCAGTTCGCGGGGTTCCCCGGGGGCGCCGGCCTGCAAGTGGGCGATCGAATCCAGGTCTCGATACCGGCGGGTCCGGTGGCCACGCCGCTGCTCGCGACCCGGATCACCCTGCTGCCGGCCCTGTCCGCGGCGAGCGGAGCGCAAGGCGCGGTGCAAGGGGAGGTGGATGGCTACGTCTCATCCAGCGAGTTCCAGGTCGCCGACACGCCGATCTCGACCGATGCGCAGACCCAATATCAGAACGGGACGGCGGCGGACCTGGCGGCCGGTGTCGAGATCTCCGTCCAGGGCAGCTTCGATGCGAGCGGCACCTTGGTCGCCGCGACGGTGCAGTTCGCATCGACCAATCCGATCCTGGTGCGGGCGAACGTGACCGCGGTCGATCCGGCCGCCGGGACCTTGAGCGTGCTCGGGATACCGGTGTCCACGGACGCGCTGACTCGCTACGAGGATCAATCGTCGAATCCGGTCGCGCCGTTCAACCTGTCCGCGGTCGCCGTCGGTGATTATGTCGAGATCCATGGCCACCTGGGCGCGTCCGGAGTGCTTCAGGCGAGCGTGTTGATCCGTGAGGATCCCGGTGCCGAGGTCGAGTTGCGCGCGCCGCCGAGCGCGGCGCAGGCACCGTCGCTGACCGTGCTCGGGGTCGCGGCGCTCACGAGCAGCGCGACGCAATACGAAGGCAGCGACGAGTCCTCGATCAGCAGCGCGGAGTTCTTTTCCGCGGCGGCGGGTGGGTCGACGGTCGACCTTACCGGTGCGGTTTCGGCCGGAACCTTGCAGGTGACGACCGCGCGACTGCCCGGCGAGGCGGAGCTCGGGGATTGAAATGACGAATCCTTCCTGAATACAAAATCTTAGCTTGTATTTCTGAGAAGTTATGCGAGAATTGCGCCATAAATCCTGAATCGGGAGAACTCAGGAACTGTGTGACGCGTTCGGTCACCGGTCGATTCGAAATGGCAGACTTCCTGCGCAATCCGAAGGATTCCGGACACTGAAGGTGGCGCTCGGCCCATGGCGATAGCTCCGAACGAACCGCGGTCCCCCGATTTCACCGCGTCGGACATCCTCTCGCCGCACGTCTGGCCGCGCCGCGGCGGCGCGCCGCCGGTCGGCCTCGACGTGATTTGCATCAAGATCGCCGTCGATTTCCAGTCGATGACCGCGGGCACGGTCGCCGAGCGGCTCGCCGCGAACCTCGAATTGCTGCGCGACGCGACCCAGTCCGATGCCGCGTTCCACGCCGCCGTCGACGCCGAGACGGGCACCTTCACCGACGTGTGCGCCGCGTGCAACCCGATGACCGTGGGCACCCCCGAGCAGTTGCGGGGTCGCAGCCTCGACTCGATGCCCTGGCTGCGATCGCGCTTCGCGCCGCTGCGGATCTCGGAGCTGCGCGATACCGGCCGGGCGCGTGGCGAGCAAGCGACCGACGCGTCGGCCTGGTGCGGGCTCGGGATCGGCGCGGTGCTCACGATCGCGTATTTCATCGAGAACCGGCCCGCCGGCGTGCTCGGAATCGCCGGTGCGCGGCCGCGTGAGCAGTGGGACGTGCAGATGCACCTGATGCTGAAGCTCGTCGGCTCGAGCCTCGCGAGCGGTCTCGAGCGGCTCGCGATCCAGGCGCGTCTCGCCGATCTCAGCGAGCGCAACGAACTCGCGATGCACAGCGCGAACGACGGCTTGTGGGATTTCGACACCTTGAACAATCGCGTGTACCTGTCGCCGCGCTGGAAGGCGATGCTGGGCTACGACGAGTCCCGGGTCGGCCAGGCGCCCGACTGGCGCACGCTGGTGCACACGGAGGACATGTCGCGCGTGCAGGCCGCGATCCGCGACCACGTCGCCGGCAAGACCGCGATGTTCGAGAGCATGCACCGGATGCGGCATTCCACCGGCGAGTGGCGCTGGGTGATCAGCCGCGCCAAGGCCAAGGTCGACGACAAGGGCCGGCTGCTGCGCCTGGTCGGCGTCGAACTCGACATCACCGAGCGCAAGCTCTACGAAGAGGCGCTGTTCCGCGAGAAGGAGAGCGCGCAGATCACGCTGCAGAGCATCGGCGACGGCGTGATCACGACGGACTCGAAGGGCGTGATCGATTACGTCAATCCGGTCGCCGAACAGCTCACCGGCTGGCGTCTCGAGGACACCCAGGGGCGTCCGATCGAGGAGGTGTTCCGCGCGTTCCACGAGGAGACCTGCGAGCCGCTCGAGAATCCGCTGAGCGTGGCGATCCGGCGGACGCGTTCGATCAAGTCGGTGCGGCCGATGCTGCTGATCCGGCGCGACGGCAACGAGATCTACATCGAGAGCACCGCCTCGCCGATCCGCGACGGAAGCGGCGCGGTCGCTGGCGGCGTGCTGGTGTTCCACGACGTCAGCGAGGCGCGCGAGCTCAACCGGCGCCTGTCCTACCACGCGAGCCATGACGTGCTCACCGGGCTCGTGAACCGCCGCGAGTTCGAGCACCGGATGGAGCGCGCGCTGAAGAGCGCGAAGGCCCGGGAGACCTCCTACGCGCTGTGCTACCTCGACCTCGACCAGTTCAAGATAGTGAACGACACCTGCGGTCACAGCGCGGGCGACGCGCTGCTCGGCCAGGTGGGCGGCCTGCTCAAGTCGAAGGTGCGCTGGCGGGACACCCTCGCGCGGCTCGGCGGCGACGAGTTCGCGATCCTGCTCGAGAACTGCACCCTCGACGAGGCGATGCGGATGGCGGAGACGCTGCGCGAGGCGGTGCGCAACTTCAAGTTCACCTGGGAGGAACGCACGTTCCGCCTCGGCGCGAGCATCGGCGTCGTGCCGATCGCGGCCGAGAACACCGACGTCGCGTCGGTGTTGAGCGCGGCCGACAACGCCTGCCAGGCCGCGAAGCAGGCGGGTCGCAACCGCGTGCACAGCTTCGAGGAGAACGACCTCGATCTGATGCGCCGGCGCCGCGAGATGCAGTGGGCCGCGCGGATCAGCACCGCGCTGGAGGAGGACCGCTTCGAGCTGTTCCGCCAGACGATCCTGCCGCTGCGGCACGAGGAGAAGGGCGCGCACTTCGAGCTGCTCCTGCGCATGCGGGACGAGAGCGGCAAGATCGTCACGCCCGACAACTTCATGACCGCGGCGGAGCACTACGGTCTCACGCCGAACATCGACCGCTGGGTCATCGAGAACGCCTTCCGCTGGCTGGTCTCGGACGCCGACGAGCGCGAGAAGCTCGCGATGTGCTCGATCAACCTGTCGGGCCTGTCGCTCGGCGACGACAAGTTCCTGCCCTTCGTGATCGATCAGCTGACGCGCAGCGGCCTCGACGCGACGCGGATCTGCTTCGAGATCACCGAGACCGCGGCGATCGCGAGCTTCGCGCAGGCGAACCGCTTCATTCAGTCGCTGAAGGAGCTCGGTTGCAAGTTCGCGCTCGACGACTTCGGATCGGGACTGTCGTCGTTCGGCTACTTGAAACACTTCCCGGTCGACTTCCTGAAGATCGACGGCGCATTCGTGAAGGAGATCCTGCACAGCGACATCGATTGCGAGATGGTGCGCTCGATCAACCAGATCGGGCATCTGACCGATAAGCGCACGATCGCGGAGTTCGCCGAGAACACCGCGATCATCGACAAGCTGCGCGAGATCGGAGTCGATTACGCGCAGGGCTACGGCATCTCCCAGCCGCAGCGCATCGTGATGGCCGCCGCCGCGAAAGGGGTCTGACGCTCGGGAGCCCGGGCGGCTCAGTCGCTCCAGGCGAAACGCATCGACAGGTCGACCGCACGCACGTGCTTCGTGATGGAGCCGACCGACACGAAGTCGACGCCGGTCTCCGCGATCGCGCGGATGTCGCGCTCGCCGACCCCGCCGGAAGCCTCGAGCGCGAGCGGCCGCGCCGCCGCGCGGTTGAGCGCGACGGCGTCGCGCATCTGCGGGATCGTGAAGTCGTCGAGCAGCACCGTGTCCGCGCCGGCCGCGATCGCCTCGCGCAGTTCCTCGAGCGATTCCACCTCGACCTCGACCGGTGCGCCGCGCGCCGCGGCGCGCGCGAGCGAGACCGCGGCGCTGATGCCGCCGGCGGCGACGATGTGGTTTTCCTTGATCAGGATCGCGTCGTAGAGGCCGAGCCGATGGTTGCGCGCCCCGCCGACGCGGACCGCGTACTTCTGCGCGGTCCGCAGCCCGGGGATCGTCTTGCGAGTGTCGAGCACGGTGCAGCCGGTGCCGAGCACGAGCGCGGCATGGCGGCGAGCGGCGGTCGCGGTCGCCGACAGCAGTTGCAGGAAATTCAGCGCGGTGCGTTCACCGCTCAGCAGCGCCCGCGCGGCGCCGGTGATCTCGAGCAGCGTCTGCCCGCGCTCGACGAGCGCGCCTTCCTCGACCCGCCAGTCGATCCGCACCCGGGGGTCGAGCGCGGCGAAGCACGCGTCGACCCAGGGTCGGCCGCAGATCACCGCGGCCTCGCGTGCGATCACGCTCGCATGGCCGCGTCGCCCCGGCGGGATCAGGGCGGCGGTCAGATCCCCGGCGCCGAGGTCTTCTTCGAGCGCCCGGGCAACCTGCGCGTCGAGGTCCGCGGGGGGCGGCGGGAGGCTCCGCGGTCGCGCGGCCGCGAGCAGGGTCGCGTCGATCGGTGGCCCGGACTCTGTGGGAGCGCTGTTCATCGAAGGGCTGGAAGAATAGGGGACGGACCCCGATAATTCAACGATCGAGCCTCAACCGTCCACCCCTGGAGAATGCCCATGAACGCCATCGATCGCATCAAGACTCAACTGGCCTCGGCGCCGGTCGTGCTGTACATGAAGGGAACCCCGGATTTCCCGCAGTGCGGTTTCTCGGCGCAGACGGTCGGTGCGCTGCGGGCCTGCAACGCGAAATTCACGCATTTCAACATCTTCGAGGATCCTGAGGTTCGCGAGACGCTGAAGACGTACTCGAACTGGCCGACGTTTCCGCAGCTCTACGTGAACGGCGAGCTGGTCGGCGGCTGCGACATCACGCTCGAAATGTACCGTTCCGGCGAGCTCCAGAAGCTCCTGTCGGAGGCGGGAGCGGTCGCCGCCTGACGGCGTCGGCCGGCGCGGGTCAGTCGCCCGCTGGATCCTCGTCCGGGCGAGGCAGCGGACCCATCGAGGCGAGCCGGCGGCGGCTCGCCTCGTAGACCCCCTGGAACTGGTTGCAGACCGCGCAGAACAGTTCCGCGGTGCGCTCGGCGTCGTATGCGGCGGAGTGCGCCGCGGACGCGTCCCAGTCGAATCCGGCGGCGAGCGTCGCGCGCATCAGCACCGTCTGACCGTAGGCGACTCCGCCGAGAGTCGCGGTGTCGAAACTCGAGAACGGGTGGAAGGGGTTGCGCTTGATCTGCGCGCGCTCGACCGCGGCGTTCAGGAAGTTCAGGTCGAAGAACGCATTGTGGCCGACCAGCACCGCGCGGGTGCACTCGGCCGCGCGGACCGCGTTGCGGACCTGCTGGAAGATCCGCTGCAGCGCATCGCCCTCGGGGATCGCGGGACGCAGCGGGTGGTACGGATCGATCCCGTTCACCGCGAGCGACGCCGGTTCGAGGTTCGCGCCCTCGAATGGCTGCACGTGGTATCGGTACGTCTCGCCCCGCGCGAGCGAACCGTCCGCACGCATCTCGATCAGCACCGCGGCGATCTCGAGCAGCGCGTCGGTCCGTGCATTGAATCCGCCGGTCTCGACGTCGACGACGACCGGCAGGAATCCGCGGAATCGGGTCGCCATCGTCACCGGCGCCGGCGCGATCATGCGCCGCGCTCCGCGTCGACCCGCCAGCGGACCGTCGCGCCCGCCCGATACGGCACCAGCCGGCCGTCGCCGAACGGGTAGCTCGCGGGCACCGTCCACGGCTCCGCGACGAGGGTCAGGGTCTCGCGGTGCGGCGCGAGCCCGTAGAACGCCGCGCCGAAGCGGCTCGCGAAGCCGGCGAGGCGATCGAGCCGGCCCGCGGTCTCGAATACCTCCGCATAGAGCTCGATCGCCGCGTGTGCGGTGAACATGCCCGCGCAGCCGCAGTCACCTTCCTTCGTGGCGCGTTCGTGCGGAGCGCTGTCGGTGCCGAGGAAGAACCGCGGCTCGCCGCCGGTCGCCGCCTCGACCAGCGCCCGCCGGTCCTCTTCGCGCTTCAGCACCGGCAGGCAGTAGTAGTGTGGCCGCAAGCCGCCGGCGAACATCGCGCCGCGGTTGTGCAACAGGTGTTGCGGTGTGATCGTCGCCGCGACGCCGTCGCGTGCCGAGCGGACGAACTCGATCGCGCGCCGGGTGGTGATGTGCTCCATCACGATGCGCAGCGATGCGAAACGTTCGGCGAGCGGCGCGAGCACCTCGTCCACGAAGCGCGCTTCGCGGTCGAACGGGTCGACCGCCGGATCCGCCGTCTCGCCGTGCACGAGCAGCGGCATCCCGAGTTCGGCCATCCGCTCGAGCGTCGCGAACGTGCGCCGCAGGTCGGTCACGCCGGCGTCGGAGTGCGTGGTCGCCCCGGCCGGGTAGAGCTTCACCCCGTGCACGACGCCGCTCGCCTTCGCGCGCGCGATTTCCTCGGGTGGGGTGCTGTCGGTCAGGTACAGCGTCATCAGGGGATCGAAGCGGCTTCCCGGCGGGAGCGCCGCGAGGATCCGCGCCCGGTAGGCGCGCGCCGCATCGGTGGTCGTGACCGGCGGGCGCAGGTTCGGCATCACGATCGCGCGACCGAAGCGCTGCGCGGTGAACGGCATGACCGCGGCGAGCGCCGCGCCGTCGCGCAGGTGAAGGTGCCAGTCGTCCGGGCGGGGGATCGTGATCCGCGTCATGCGGCGTCCTGCGCGCGCGGCCAGCGCTGCGCGAGCAGTTCGAGCGTGAACCGCACCCCGAAGCCGGTCACGTCGGTGCCGACGTGCGCGAGCCCGCCGCGGCGCTGGCCCGCCGCGAGATCGAGGTGCAGCCAGGCGATCTCGCGCGGCACGAATCGATTCAGGAAGCGCGCGGCGAGGATGTGGTCGCCCTTGCCGTCGACCGAGCATTGCAGGACGTCGGCGATCGCACTGTCGAGGTCCGTGTCGTAGTCCCGATCCATCGGAAAGCACCAGACACGCTCGCCGCTCGCGACCCCGGCCGCTTCGATCGCATCGCGCGTCCCCAGGCGGTTCGTGAACGCGCCGCTGTAGCGCTCGGTGAGCGCGCGCACGCAGGCCCCGGTCAGGGTCGCGTAATCGATGATCGCGCGCGGGCGCGTCGCGGCCGCGAGGCTCAGCGCATCGGCGAGGACCATCCGTCCCTCGGCGTCCGTATGGATCACCTGGATCGTCGTGCCGTCGTGCGCGCGAACGACCTCCTGAGGCAGGTAGGAAGTCGGTCCGATCCGGTTCTCCGTGATCGCGAGCCAGCAGTCGACCGCGATCCGTGCGCCGAGCGTGCGCAGCGCGTGCAGAGATCCGAGCGCGACCGCGCTGCCCTGCATGTCGGTGTGCATCTCGAGCATGCCCGCGTGCGTCTTGAGGTTCGTGCCGCCGGTGTCGAAGCAGATGCCCTTGCCGACCAGGCACAGGTCCGCGCGGCCTGCGCCGCGCGGGCGGTACGACAGGCGCGCGATTCCCGCATCGCGCGCGGCGTTGCCGCGTGCGACCGCGAGGAACGCGCCCGCGCCGAGCCGTCGCAGGCGTGTCTCGTCGTAGAACTCGAACGTCAGGCCGTTGCGACGCGCGTACTCGGCGAGCAGGCGGCGGTAGGCGGCGGCGTCGAGCAGGTTCGGCGGCAGCGCGGTCAACCAGCGCGCGAGATTGTTGCCGGCGGCGCTCGCGAGCTCGCGGTCGAGACCGGTCGGCCGCGCCGGTGCGGCGAGATCGATGCGTTCGAGCGCCGAACCCGGCGACTCGGCTTTGAATCGAGGCAGGTCGAACGCGGCCGCCTGCAGCGCGGCGACGCCCGCCCGCAGTCCCGCATCCGCGAGCCCGGGCGCGAGCCCTTGCGCGAGGAGCAGCACGCGGCGGGGCGAGTCCTCGAGGGCGGCGCGCGCGGCTTTGCCGGCCGCGAGCAAGCGCTCGTACGGGCTCATCGCCGCGTCGATGATCGCGACCGCGACACGCGTTTCGCGATGCGCGCCGAAGTTGCCGGTGAACGCATCGCCCGGACGGCGTCGCTTCGCGTCGAACGCGCGGCGCAACGCGGGCGATGCGTCCCCGAGCGCGGCCCAGTCGGCCCGCGACGGTGCCGCCGGCAGCAGCAGGAGCGCCGCCGGGTGACGGGCGATCGTCGCCGCGCTCGGACGGGAGCGGATCACGCGAACCGGCACGAGCAGGCGCTCGAGTGGCGGGCGCGCCGACATTTCGTGTGAACGCAAGCGTCGAGCTCGCTTGACCATGAAAAATCAAACCCCGAAGATAGCGCTTTGGTGAAACATCGGTGGTCGAGACGGCGCCGGCGCCGCGACGCATCCGTCAGTTTAACAGGACGCGCGCGCCGCTGCATGGCGCCCGCCACCCCGAAGGCTCCCTATGACCGAACGATCGCCCTACGAAGACATCGATCCGACCGAGACCCAGGAGTGGCTCGAGTCGATCGACTCCGTGATCCGCGCGCAAGGATCGCAACGAGCGCACTTCCTGCTCGAGAAGCTCGTCGACTTCACGCGCCGCTCCGGCACCTACCTGCCGTTCAAGCCGAACACCGCGTATCTCAACACGATCTCGAAGATCCACGAGCCGGAGTACCCGGGCGATCGCGCGCTGGAGCGGCGCAACGAAGCCTACATGCGCTGGAATGCGATGGCGATGGTCGTACAGGCGAACCGCGCGAACGCCGAGTTCGGCGGCCACATCGCGACCTATGCCTCCGCGGCCACGCTGTACGAGGTCGGGTTCAATCACTTCTGGCGCGCGCGCAGCGCCAAGCATCCGGGCGACCTCGTGTTCATGCAGGGGCATTCGAGCCCGGGCATCTATGCGAGGGCGTACCTCGAGGGGCGCCTCGGCGAGGCCGAACTCATGCGATTCCGCCGCGAGGTCGCGGGGGGCGGTCTCTCCTCGTATCCCCATCCGTGGCTGATGCCCGATTTCTGGCAGTTTCCGACGGTGTCGATGGGTCTCGGACCGATGAACGCGATCTTCCAGGCGCGATTCATCCGTTACCTGGAGCATCGGGGCTTGATGCCGGACTCCGACCGCAAGGTCTGGTGCTTCCTCGGCGACGGCGAGATGGACGAGCCGGAATCGATGGGCGCGTTGACGATGCCGGTGCGGGAGAAGCTCGACAACCTGATCTTCGTGATCAACTGCAACCTGCAGCGCCTCGACGGCCCGGTTCGCGGCAACGGCAAGATCATCCAGGAACTCGAGGCCGCATTCCTCGGTGCCGGCTGGAACGTGATCAAGGTGCTGTGGGGATCGCGCTGGGATCCGCTCCTCGAGCGCGACTCGAAGGGCTTGCTGAAACGCCTGATGGAGGAGTGCGTCGACGGCGAATACCAGAACTTCAAGTCGAAAGGCGGCGCCTACACCCGCGAGCACTTCTTCGGCAAGTACCCGGAGCTTCGCGAGATGGTCGCGAACATGTCGGACGAGGAGATCTGGCGCCTCAATCGCGGCGGACACGATCCGCAGAAGGTGTACGCGGCGTATGCCGCCGCGGTCGCGCACCAGGGAGCGCCGACCGTGATCCTCGCGAAGACCGTGAAGGGCTACGGGCTCGGCAAGGGCGCCGAGGGGATCAACGCGGCGCACCAGCAGAAGAAGCTCAACGAGGATTCGCTGAAGGACTTCCGCGATCGGTTCAACATCTCGATCACCGACCAGGAGATCGAGGGACTCTCGTTCCGCAAGCCGCCTCCGGACAGCGAGGAGATCCGCTACCTGCAGGAGCGACGCCGTGCGCTCGGCGGCTATCTCCCTGCGCGCACCGACGAGGCGCCGCCGTTGATCGTGCCGCCGCTGGAGTCGTTCAAGGCGCTGCTCGATGGCACCGGTGAACGGGAGATCTCGACGACGATGGCGCTGGTGCGGCTGCTGACCGCGCTCGTGAAGGACAAGAACGTGGGGCCGCACGTCGTGCCGATCGTTCCCGACGAGGCGCGGACCTTCGGGATGGAGGGCATGTTCCGCCAGATCGGCATCTACTCGTCGGTCGGCCAGTTGTACACGCCCCAAGACGCGGACCAGCTGATGTACTACCGCGAGGACAAGAAGGGCCAGATCCTCGAGGAAGGGATCAACGAGGCCGGTGCGCTGTGCTCATGGATCGCCGCGTCGACCGCGTACTCGAACCACGGGATCAACATGATTCCGTTCTACGTGTTCTACTCGATGTTCGGCTTCCAGCGCGTCGGCGACTTCATCTGGGCCGCGGGCGACAGCCAGGCCCGCGGGTTCCTGATCGGCGCGACGGCGGGGCGCACGACGCTCGCGGGCGAGGGTCTGCAGCACCAGGACGGCCACAGTCAGCTCGTCGCGACCACGGTGCCGAACTGCGTCGCCTACGATCCGACCTTCGCGTACGAGCTCGCGGTGATCGTGCACGACGGCATGCGGCGGATGTACCAGGAGCGCGAGAGGGTCTTCTACTACATCACCTGCATGAACGAGAACTACCCGCACCCGCCGATGCCGGCCGGCGTCGAGCAGGGCATCCTGAACGGGATGTACCTGCTGCAGATCGGCGGCCGGGGCAAGGTGCGCGCCACTTTGTTCGGGTCCGGCACGATCCTGCGCGAGGTGATCGCGGCGGCCGCGATCCTCGAAGGCGATTTCGGCGTCCCGGCGGACGTGTATTCGGTGCCGAGCTTCAGCGAGCTGCGCCGCGAGGCGCTCACGGTCGAGCGCTGGAACATGCTGCATCCGGAGGAGCCGCCGCGCAGGCCGTACGTCGTGCAGGCATTGGGAGACCGGGAGGGGCCGTTCGTCGCGGCGACCGACTACGTGAAGACGGTTCCGGACCAGATCCGCCAATGGGTGCCGGGGCGCTACGTCGTGCTCGGCACCGACGGGTACGGCCGCAGCGACTCGCGGGCCGAGCTGCGGCGGTTCTTCGAGGTCGATCGACACTACATCGTCGTCGCCGCGCTGAAGTCGCTGGCCGACGAAGGCAAGATCGACCGCGATACCGTGGTGCGGGCGATCAAGCAGTTCGGGATCGACCCGGACAAACCGAATCCTCCGAGCGTTTAGGCGCAACATCGTGTCCCAAATCATCGAAATCCGCGTGCCCGACATCGGCGGTTTCACCGACGTCGGCGTGATCGACGTCCTCGTCGCCGAGGGGCAGACGATCGCGAAGGAAACCCCGTTGATCACG